>DITO01000122.1 GCA_002422065.1 Erysipelotrichaceae bacterium UBA6182
CCTGTTGGTTCACCACACGATGGACAATACGAAACATTCTCACCCATATTAATCCCACATGATTTACAATACATACACTTCTCCTTTAATTAATGACTATTATATCACAATTGAAACTGAGCAAAGTGATGAAAAACATGCGTATAATCTATATTCTAGGTTTAGGAGTATAGTGAGTATGTAAGTACTTATGAGCAACATCACTCCCTGGTTGTTTGAGGAATTTCTCATACAGTGCAATAATTGCTGGATTCTCATGAGATTTTCTCAAAGGAGCATCTGCATCGAGTTGATAAATAGCAGCACGACGTTTTTCTAATATATTAACGTTGCCATGATGATAAGGTTGCCCTCCACCACCAATACAACCACCAGGACATGCCATAATTTCAAGTAAGTCATAGTGAACTTCATCATTCGCAATCGCTTCTAGAAGCTTTCTAGCATTACCTAATTCATGTGCAATCGCCACATTAAGTGTCTTTCCACCCACATCAATACTTGCACTACGAATTCCATCAAAACCTCTCAAAGATTCAAACTTAACTTCTTTCAAAGGTTTTCCTGTAATCATTTCATAAGCCGTTCGAATAGCAGCCTCCATTACTCCACCAGAGGTACCAAAGATCACTGCAGCTCCTGTAGATTCTCCTAACGGTGAATCAAATTCACTTTCGTGGAGTTGATTAAAATCAATGGCAGCTTCCTTAATCATTCGTGCTAATTCACGAGTGGTAAGTACATAGTCCACATCCATAAAGCCTTCATCATTAAATCCATCTTTAGCAGATTCCGCTTTCTTTGCGACACATGGCATGATAGACACAGTAACAAGCTGTTGGACATCTAAATTTGCTTCTTTAGCAAAATATGTTTTTGTGATCGCCCCCATCATTTGTTGAGGTGATTTACAAGTGGAAGGTACATCCACTAAATCTGGAAATTGTTGTTCAATAAAGTTAACCCATGCTGGACAACATGATGTTAACATTGGAAGTCTTCTTCCTGCTTTAACTCGCTCTACAAATTCATGAGCTTCCTCAATAACCGTTAAATCCGCCGCAAAGTTCGTATCAAAGACTGAATCAAAACCTAAACGACGTAAAGCCATGACAATCTTACCTGTTGAAATGGTTCCTGGAGCTTGACCAAAAGCTTCCGCAATCGCAACCCGAACCGCAGGGGCAACTTGTACACTCACGTGTTTTTTAGGGTTATTGATTTCACGCCATACAAGTGGTGTGGAATCAATCTCAGCAAGTGCTGCGGTTGGACACACTGAAGCACATTGTCCACAGTACGTACAACTAGTGTCTTGAAGATGCAAATGAAACGCTGTGGATACCGTTGAATCAAATCCGCGATTAACCGCTGATAAAACACCCACGGTTTGCATTTCATTACACATGGTAATGCATCGACGACACATAATGCATTTGTTAGGATCTTTAAAGATAGAGAATGATGAATCATCAATAGGATGATCCATTTTTTCACCAGGATAATGAATTTGGCGAATATTCATCTCATGAGCAAGACTTTGTAGTTCACAGTCTAAGTTTTTAACACACATTAAACAGTCTTGAGGATGATTAGAAAGTAGTAATTCTAAATTAATTCTACGAGCCATAATAGCTTTTTTAGAATCGGTTAAGATTCGCTGACCCGAAGTAACTTCTTGAGCACATGATGGTACTAACAATTCTCTTTTTTCATCTTCCACAACACAAATGCGACATAAAGCCTGACGGTTAACTACGCCAATATCGTGTAAATCAAGATGACATAATGTTGGAATATGCATGCCTACTTTCGCAGCAGCTTGTAGAATAGTCGTTCCTTTAGGGACAGTCACTGGAATATCATTGATATAGCAGGTGACCATTCTTTTGATAATACTCATATTTTTCACCTCCTAAGGTCTAATGATAGCGTTGACTGGACATGCATCGAAACATGCACCACACGCAATACACTTCGCTTCATCAATGACATGAAGTTGTTTAACCTTACCTTCAATACACGACACTGGACATATACGAGCACACTTCGTGCACCCAATGCATTTAACAGGATCGATACTATAAGTTTTCTTTTTAGTACGATAGGCATAGGCTTCGTATTCTTCTCTAAAGTGGGTTAATGTGGATAAGACAGGATTAGGTGCTGTCTGACCTAGTCCACATAGTGATGACCACTTGATGATTTCTCCAAGAGATCTAAGACTTTCTAAATCTGCAATACTTCCTTGCATGGATGTTAAACGCTCTAATATTTCAAGCATGCGTTTAGTTCCAATACGACATGGTGTGCATTGACCACATGACTCATCTTGAGTGAAATCAAGATAAAATTTTGCGACCTCAACCATATCAGAATCCTCATCCATAACAATCATTCCACCACTACCCATCATTGCACCAATGGCTTTAAGTGATTCATAGTCAATTGGAGTGTCAAAATATGGTTCTGTAATCACACCTCCACTTGGACCACCAATTTGAATTGCTTTAATGCGACGATCCAGTGGATGACCACCACCAATATCATAAATAATTTCTCTGAAAGTTGTTCCCATTGGAACTTCAACTAAACCAATATTTCTGACATGCCCCGCAAGCGCAAAGACTTTTGTTCCTGGTGATGTTGAGGTTCCAATATCTCTAAACCAAGCACTTCCTTTATTAATGATGTTTGCTATATTCGCAAGTGTTTCTACATTATTAACTACGGTTGGCTTTTGATGATATCCACTTACAGATGGATATGGTGGTTTGTTTCTTGGTTCACCACGTCCACCTTCAATAGAGCGAATAAGGGCGGTTTCTTCGCCACACACAAAAGCACCTGCACCAATCTTAATTGAGATGTCAAAGGACATGAGTGTACCTAGGATGTTTGTTCCCAAAAGTCCATATGCTCTTGCTTGATCAATGGCAGTTTGAAGCCGTTGTGTCGCAAGTGCATA
>DITO01000076.1 GCA_002422065.1 Erysipelotrichaceae bacterium UBA6182
GGTGAATGACAAAACCCTATATCTATTTGTGCCAAAAACTAAAATTTCATCTACAACCAAACCAATCGTATTGGTAAATTCTACTTTATGTATAATGATACTTGAATCATTGGTGTATAACTTTCCGGTGTATATGTTTTTTGGATTTTTTAATAGTCCAAATTGTCTAAAGTCTTGAGCCAAAAGATTTAAGTTTTGGTCTTGTCTAATGAAGGAATTGATCGCCAAGGTATCACCAAAAAGTTCTTTTACTGCATCATAACCATGACCATTTTCTGGTGGAAGAATCACATATGCGGCGGCATCGATTGGAGTACCATATGAAGCTCTAAATGGATCAGTGATTACTACGGCACCATAAGTATAACCAGTTCCATAACTATCAACGACAATATTTGTAATAGTCCCACCGCTAACTACAGCATGTGCCGTTGCTCCAGTGCCGTCGCCGACAATAGAAACAACAGTGGTGTCTGTATAGTTAGTACCCACATTTGTCACTTTAACACAATAAATAGCGCCCGGGACTGTAGTCTGTTCAACTAAAGATTGATCTGAATTAAAATCAGAAGACGAAATTACTGGTGTAAGTGTTGCTAGTGTACCATTTCCAACAACTGTGATGTTGGCATATGTGTATCCAGAGCCAGGATTTTCTACGACAATGTCGATTATTTCTGAATTATAGATAACTGGGTTGAAAACTGCATCAATACCATCACCTTGTACGACGATTGTGGTGGCATTATCGGCTGGATAGTCCAATCCTGGATCTAGAACATTAACTTGTACAATTGATCCTTGATAAACGATACACGAAAGTAGAGCAGATGCATTGCCGTATTTTCCAGTACCACCTATACCAGAGACAGTTAGAGTTGGTGCTGATGCATAGCCCGTGCCGGCATTTTCGATCCTAATACCAACGATAGATCCTGTGGTCTTTGATACAGAAGGAATTATAACGGCACCCCCAACGGAGAAACTCAGAGAATCCCCCTGTGTATAATATAAGCCTTGATTACTAAATGTTATATCGGTCACTTCACCACCGGTTATATCGGCGGTACCAACTGCTAAAGATCCAGTAATTGAAGATACGGTTACGGCTACACCAGCAGTATAACCAGTTCCGCCATTTGAAATTGTTACACTTGTAATTTGGCCAAATGCATTAACATTGACTGTGCCTGCAGCACCAGAACCAGTTGTAGCTCCAGTAACTACTATAGATGTTAACAATGCATCTGTGTAACCAGTTCCCGGATTATTGATAATTACGGCATCAATTGAACCCTTGTTGTAGAAAGAATCTGATAATGCTCTTTGTACTGGGAGTTGATTGAAAGACATGAATCTAGATCTTTTGAACTGAGGTACTGTGTACATATATTTCCACAGGTAGCCATCTGATGTCCTAAAAGTATAGAACGATTTGCCTACAGGTTTTTCAGTTGAAGGTGAGTCAACGTTATTGTCTAGACACTTGTACACATTATTGTCGGCTAAACAATAAAAATTAGTTCCGTATACATTCTTAGTGTCATCCCAATTAGCAAAGACAACACCAGATTCCCAGTTATATCTAGTAGTTACTAATGAAACGTCATTGGGGGCAATCTTCTTAATGTAAACGATATTAGTTCTAATGATCTTATTTTCATAGACCGAATCTAATTCTATAACTTCTGGTGACAAATCAGCAAGATTCCATGGTTCTACTTTACCAAGAAAATAATAGTAGTTAGTTTTCCGGTATTGTATATCATTGAATACGGTAAAAGATAAATCCGTATGAAAATCTTGTCTGAGAGAATTTGCCATGGTCTTTGGTTAATCTTAAGAAATTGTCAATGCCCAAGATACTGAAAGTGTATCCGCGGCATCTTTGTTCACCACAGAGAAGATTGTTCTGGCGAGCATAGTACCAGCGGTGGATGCATTAAAAATACCAGCCTCAACAATGGCGCCAGTACCAACACCCTGGGCGAATGTGGCATTAAATGTAACAACATTCGCATTTGCGGTACCACCGGCGGTCGTTAGAGCGGCTCGGGTGCCGAGGGCTGCTGCTAAAGCAGTATCCGACGCACTTGGTGCGGTATTGGTTGATCCGACGCCCATATGACTCATCACTGCAGCTGAAGCAGAAGTCATTCTAGAAGCTATAAAGTTCTTACCAACGGTAACTACTAAATTCGGAATTTTTCTTTCTTCTTTAATGTTACCATTTTCGTCTCTCAATACAACGGTTAATTCACCTGTTGCTTTAATGTTGTCGTTAATCATATTTACCTCATTGAATAGTTAGTGTAATTGCCTTGGGAATAGCAGCATAAGTTTCTGAGAAATATACTTCAGAATCATACATTTCTGAAGTAAGGTTTTCGGTTGTAACACCGGATATATCTAAATTCGAAGCTGTGACTGAATCGGTTATCCTCTTAGTTAGTGTTAGTAACGTTGTACCATCTATAATTGTTATAGTTTCACCCGGCAGAATCTTGGTGACTGTAAGATTATTTAATGCATCAGTTCCATATACAATTAGATCTAATGGTTTTGTGAATTCCTTAATAAGTACACCATCTGAAAGATTGGCAATATCTAAAAGATAAATCAAATCATTAGATAAAGTTCTAGACACATCGGTCTGTACGGTAAAATAACTCTGCTTAGAAAGCTTAGAGAACATCTTCAGCCCGGCCGGGTGGGTTATCTTTAGTACTTCATCATATTCTTTTATATCTCGGTTGGTTTCCACGGAATAGGAATAGACTTGATAGTAGTAATTATCCTGAAGTCTCATTTGACTATTGGAAATTTGTCCGCGGGAATCTTCATAGTAGCCGCGAGTTGTTACTACATTATTTTCTGTGAAAACTAATACTGCTCTAGATGCTAGCCACTCAACGATTGTCAGATTATCATTAACTTCTGTATAGGTCTTATCTGCAGATGATAGATATGAAATTAATGATGCACCAAGATTATCAGTACCCGATATACTTTCATAAACATCATCTATATAGTCAACAATATTGATTGTGTGATTATATACATCTGGATTAATTGAGACCAGAACAGAATCAATACTAATCTCAGAATTATTTGGTTTATTTGGATATGGTGAAATTGTTGTGATTTGTCCGGGTGAGTGAACATAACCATATTCTATAATCTCTGCTGAACTAATACCACCATCAACAGTTACCGCGGTAACTCGAGCTACAGTATCTTTCACTGTACCCGGTATTAAAATTACTTGGCCAGGTTGCCAAGCTTCTCCGGGTATTTTAACTAATAGTTTATCTGTAGATTTTACTATCCTCCCAGCAAAAGTTATAATTCTATCTGCCGAATATACAAATACTTCCTGATCGTCAATGACCTCTATTTTCTCAAATGATTTAAAATAGATTCTAGTTAACCCTCCGGAAATTTGCTCCGTTCGAATTGGTGTAATTGTAAAATAACCAAACTGATTATTGAATTCTATTGTATCTGTTAGTAGAAAAGTTCCAAAAAGAGTCGTTGTGGTTATAAATCTTTCCTGAACCCAAACACCATCAGAAGCTTTTAATATATTCTCAGAGGGATATGTAATGTCAATTTCCTCACCAAACATTATCTGAAAGATAACACTTAGTGCTCGGGCCGAACCTTTGGCTGAGTAAATTGCATTTAGAAACTTTATTAAAGTCTTTTTGTCTAATGCATTTGGATTTTTTAAATGATTGGCATAAGTAGAATAAAAATTATCTAGATAATTGTCTAGCGCAGTATCAACATCTCTGTTTTCTGACGTATAATTAACTATGCCAAGTGCGTTATTTCTCTCAGATGCATATTTATAATATACATCCATGAATTCCGCCAAAAGCGGATTTTCCGAAAAATTACTTGGTAATCTTTTTTCTAAATAGATCATTTTTTATACACTATTGTATTGACAACGTTGTTTGATACAATACCAATAGAAGAATCTGTAATATCTGGTTGAAGCGTTAAAATTTTATTATCAGAACAAACTATATCAGCTGAACTAGGTGTACATCTAATATAGATAAATTTGTTGCTATTGATATAAGAATATAGAGTAAAAGTAAAATCAAACGCACCAGTAGTATAGTTAATCGTACCAATAGTATCTATCAATGCTTCATCATTATCAAAAAGACCCAGCTGTTTAGTACTTTGAATATCTTTTATGTGAACGATGGTAACTGTCCCATTGACATTAATATTAAACTTCGTTGAATAAATCGACCCCGGCACAATTGGATTATCTAAATTCTTTAAAAATTTAACATTCTTATTAATCAACGGGGAAATTTTAAATCCAACTTTCTTGGTGATATCTACCGATTCAATTGATGAATTAATCGAAGATAATCTCGAGATTAAGTCAGAATTAATGTAGTCAGAATTAAAAACTGAGATATTGGACACATAATCATAAACTTTTATTTTAGCTTCAGATATTATTTCATTCTTGCCAAGTGTAGTATTGTCTGGGTTATACTTTAGTGTGGTAACAAATTCTACGTCTAAATAAAATGGATCAACAAACTCTGGTATCAAAGTTAATACAGAGTATTTTTTAATCTCGGGCATCAGAATATCTTTCTTAACCTGCTCGGAGATTACATATCCAGCGATTGGCTGTATAGAAACATATACTTTGCCATAGACTGGAGGCACATTCTTTTCACCACCCCAGACCGATATAGATTTTATGAAGTCAAATTTCTGTTTCAGAACAATTTCATAATCCAACTCTGTCACAGCGCGGTTTCTTGAGGTGTATGCTAATTTGGAATTATGTCTAATAGAATCAATATTTTCTCGTCCTGCACCACCAAAGCTTACCTGAGTAGTATTAACTAAAATTGAATCGGAAATAGAATCTGAGTAAAAAGTTCGGCAACCATTAGCTTCATCTTTACCAGATGGGACAATATATTCTATTGTCACTGCGGAATTAGTGTGTGGTTGATAACCTATGGCATTTTGACCAAAGAAAATTTGATAAAGTCCATCGTATGATTCTTGTAGATAATAAATTTTATCTACCAACCCAATATCAAGAGGACTGGTGGAAAGGGTAAATTCCTCCCTTGTCTGAGAATTTATCGTTTCTCTGACATAAACTTTAATTGTAGTTATATCAACATTCTTGTTGGGGATCGTAAGAAATTGTGTGATGGGAGTGATCACATAATTGTTAGATACTAGTTTTCCTTCTACTAATCTAACGCTGTTAAACACTGAGGTATTGCTTACCGTCGTAGAATAATAAGTTTCTGCACAAACGAATTTATGCGATCCATAATCGTTTGTTGATACAAATTGAGTGCCCCGAGGAAGACTTACGATACCATTGATCGGCTGATTATAGATAGTTATATTAACATAAGCCTGAGCACCAGATATGGATTTTGGAATGTAACCAAGTTCTTTGGCTTTAGAAACTACAGATGATCTTTTCTGAGCGGTGTCAAGAAAACCTTCATTGTGAAGCATATTAGCGTAATATGCATTAGTATGAGTATTATAAGCCAGAACATCTGCTATAGCATTAAGAGCCGAACCTTCAAAATTGTAATCAGAGAAGGCAGGGTCGGCTTTGATGTAATTGATCAGTGCTTCCTTGATCTGATCAAAATCTAGATTGACGATTGGTGTAGTTGCCATATTTTTCTCTGTTACAATGTTTTATTTAATGTTATTCTTCTATCTTATTCTATTGACTAAGACTGTAACCTCAAAAGGTTCTTGCAGATTGACGATCTCACCCTTGATTAAACAAGAGATTGCATTGGGTTGATCATAAGATACTACAACTTGGCTGATAACCACCCTAGGTTCATATCTAGATAAGTACTTATATACTTCACTTTCTAAAATCACCTTTTGAACTAAAGAACCAATCTCAAATAGACTATCAAATATAGGCGACTTGATCTCTGGATGAAACGGTTTATCACCGCTTTTAAGAAGTAGGAGGTTGATCACCGACTGTTTAACGGCGTTTCCATTCTTTTTAATCAATAGATTCTTAGATTCTGGGTGATTTTCGAATGAAAAATCAACATCTACATATTCTCTAGTTGTTCTATATAAAGTAACCATTTTTTAACCTTGTAGTTTCTGTAGTCCGGACCCGGCTTTTTTGTGATTCATATAGGTCAGTACTTGGCCCCTATTACCATCTTGGTTGAAAGAAATATGAATCCATGGATTACCCGTGCCAGTAGTTTTGTATTCTAAAAGTAACTGATCGAAAGAAACATTAGATTTAATCCAAGAGGCAATTTCATAGTAATCTCCCTTAGAAGAACCTGTGAATTGCATATCAGCTGCCATACCACGCTGGTGTTGAGAAGCTCCGGAACCTTGTCTAAATCCAGATGTAACAAACATGTTTGGATACTTAGCTTTAATCTTATCCAAACATTTCTCGGCAAGATTCTTCAAATTACATGCGATCTGTGGTTTTGTCAGACTATGTTGTTCCGTTATCTTATCATGGCTAACCGCGGCCTTAGAAGAAAGCATACCAATAGTAAAATATTTGGATATCTGAGCTGTATCTGGTATGTCATTGGATTTAAACATATCACATGATGACGGAACTTCTTCTTCTTTTGCTGGTGGGGGAGTTTCATCTTTCTCAGTTGGTGCTTCAGCTTCTGCTTTACCATCATCAAGTTGTTTCTGTGTTATCTCACCTGATTTAAGTTGCTCAGCATGTGCAGCATCAACAGTAGCAGCATCTTCATCATCGAATCTAACAAGCTCACCATCTAGATAGTTGTCAGGTAATTGCCGCGGATAATCCGTAGTCGAACCAGAACGACTTGATGGTGTATTAGGTGTTGAAAGTCCAGAGTTCAAGTTAATAGTCGGAGAATCAATATTAGTTGGACCACCAGATTGAACAGAGTTTATTCCTGCTATGCCCTTAATAGAATCACCACCAATTTTCCAATTAACAGAACCACCGATATTATAGTTAAGATTACCATCAACTTCTATATCCATGTTTCCGGCGACATACAGTTTTACATCTGACCCAACGGAGATTCTAGCCGTACCGTCAATATAAATGTAGCCGTTTCGCTCGGTAATCTGAAATGAATCACCAATAATCTTATTAACTGTATTACCAAATTTATCTATCTCAGTGTAAGTACCAGAAGTATGATATTGTGAGATTCTTTCGTTACCCGGAGTGTCATCAAATTCAATTGTGTGACCAGACTCTGTGGTATGAACTTTATTATATGGGTATCCAGCATTATATGCCGGTGCTGGTTCCGCAAATGTAGAACCAGAAACACTTCTCATTGAGGTAATTCTATTTTTATTTCTTTTAGATACAGCTGTATCCTTTGTAATTCTACGAGCTAATCTTGAAGTATCTTGTTCTTTCAGTAATGGAGTAAGAGGATACTTGCCGGCCGGATCTTTAAATCCAGTGGGAGTACTAGTAGAACTAACTTGATTTTTCGAAGCAGTACCAGTGTCAATTTCCTCTTGTGTTGCAGTTTTGTTTACATCATTCTCTGGTGCATTTGGTTTAGTAATCTCATCTGTCTTTTCTTGTTCAGCTGTTGGATCCTCAGTAACCTTCAGAAGTTTGGAATATTCAACAACTTTTGGATAATCTCTAGAGAAACCACCAGAATTAACTTTTTTGGTGACTGAAGACATAGCTGCTTCAGGTGAAGAAAATGTCAGACGACCAGCACCACCATAAGCGTTAATCATATATTGTGCTACAGCTTTTGACGCTATATCTGGATTGTTAATATTGTTTGGGTTATTAACTATATCACCACCAGATTTTGCTCCTATATTAGCGTAATTGGCTTTGAAAGTAAGCTGAATGAAACCGCCCCCGCGATACTTATAACCATCACCAGACGCAACATCTCCGTTACCATAACGGTTGGCATATACTAAGTTTGCCAATTTTTCTTCATTGTTAACGTATGTTGCAACTTCAGCATCAGACATATTTGAAAATTTGCTCGGGAAAACTTCTTTAAGTCTTGCGGGTGAGCTATATTTCATATTTTCTCGCACTAACTTAAATTGAGTTTCTTTAGCAACATTAGAAAGAATGGCAATCAAAGCATTTGGATCTTTAATACCAGCATTGAGAAGTGCATTGTACACCGCGGTGACATTAGGGCCGAACTTTGCCACCATCTTTGATATATCAAGAGGGGGAGTTCCTTCGACAGCTGAACCAGTAGCAATGGGTTCTCCTGAGGAATCTGTAACTGGGGCACCAGAAGAATCAACTAATACATCAGAACTTGCTGCAGAAACCGTTGCCTTCTGTGCCGTTATGAGAGCTCCAACTTCTTGTGATGATGGAGTTGCAAATGGATTTTTATCTAGCGGAATGCCTGCCAGAGAACCAAGTATAATCGGCTGTTGTTTAGATTCTCCATCCTTGAAGAATATGAATACAGTCGTTCCTTCTACATATTGTGGTACTGCGTCACCTATACCAGATAGAGATGCAGAACTCGAAGACATAAGTGGGATTGCCCATGGGAGTGATTCTGTGGGTACGTCAGCGATAAATTCTGAGTGTACTCCAAATACTCTTACTTTCACTCTACCCAACTTGAGTGGGTCAGAAATTCTATCCTCCACAATTCCCATGTAAAAATTATTGTTCATAATGTAATTTCTTTTGCAAATGAATCGGAAACTATTTCCATATCCATCATATGTTTACCATTAATGATTTGATGCCGAATCGCTGTGACTAAATATTTACCAGTAAAATATTCGGAATTTATATCGGTGTTAATCTCTTTTAGAACAACTTCAGTATTCTTTGGCATTGTATAAGTAATCATCTGACCAACCTGCATATCGGTTCTTCCAAATACTTTAATGTTAAACTTAAATGCCCGAATCTGTTCTAGAAGAGAATTTCTTTGGAGGAAGATGTCATGTATCTTCTGTGACTTATAGCTGCCAGTCAGATAATCATTCTTAGCTAAAAAGTGGAGTGAAGCTATTTTTTTCTTAATCAGGCTAGAAGACTTCAGAGGCTTTTCGTTGGAATGATTATTTTTCCCAAAATCTCCGATGTAGTCATAAGAAGTTCTTTTGATGTTTTTAGTAGTCATGTCATATGAGTACACCACCCCACCATACATGCCAGCAGATAGATCACGAATATAGTCGAATGTATTTTGCATTTCTATCTGTTCAACAAACCTATACTTCTGATCTAAAGAAGCACCATGACCCAACGTAGTATCTGAACCTACATCTGCATAAACATAATCTCTAATTGGTTGATTAGAAATTAGAGTATCAATTGAGATGAATTCAAATTCTTTGTTATTTTCAAAAAACAGAAAGTTAGATACACCCCTAGAATTAAGACTCTTAGTGGTTAGCCAATTTATAGTTTGAAGCGGAGTCCAAAATGGCGCAACAAAGGAATAGTCATTTGAAGTGGCATCAGAAACTAAAGTCTGTTTTGATGCCAAAAAATTTTCATCGGCAAAAATAGATTGTACAGTAGAAGTTATCTTACCTTTATAAGCCTTGGCAACTTTAGAATTGACGGAATTTATAAGTTCAACCGAACAGAAGTGTAGAACATAACCAGCCATACGTTTCTTATGAGCAAGACTAGATAACTTATAGATATAGAAAGTTTTTTTGATTTTGGACTTTAAAGATGGAGTTTCTAATTCTACATACAATAATTCTTCACCTACTAATGGCAGTGTATTGATCAAATCTAATGCATCAACCATAACCATATAACCAGACATTGTATTAGAAAAAATGTCTTCATATATTGTTAAATCTGCCACCAATGCGGAGATGTCTAAAAGTTTACCACGAGACTCGAGCTCCAGTCTTAGTACATTCACTTCACCCGGGACTGTGAGTGTACTTTTATAATCTGACATAGCTTAGAGAATCTTTAAATTGGGTCACAAATTCAGACAACAGTTCTATTCTTAGTAGTTTAATGATTCTTTTCTCATCGTTAAGTTTTTCTTCATATTCATAGAATGTGACTGGAACATATTCTAAATTACCTTCAACTCCAGGATTATCTGGTGGTACCCAAGGTGTCACAAATTCTTTAATCTCACCTGCTACCAAATCATCTTGATTAACCCAGTGTTTAACAGAATTTGCATATTCACCATATTTATCTTGGCAATATAGATTGAGTTGATTTACTCCCAATGGCCATTCAAAATCTATATTGTGAAGCTCATTGTACATTAAGATGACCCAATGAAATTCAGAAGATTTGTAGTAATCGTATGCCAAAGACTCTACAGTTTCACCGTCGGAAATTTCATATAGAGAATAAAGATCGGTGTAATTTTTATACTCAGTAAAAAACTTTGATCTTACCGTTATATCTTTAGCTGCGTCAACTACACCATTGAATTCATATGCTGTAAATGGAAGATTAGAAAAATAACTCA
>DITO01000145.1 GCA_002422065.1 Erysipelotrichaceae bacterium UBA6182
TCTTCCATATGGAAGCAGGCAATCGTTGTTTCGATGAACGCGTGCCAGAAGAAACCAATCGACGGATCGTCGATCATAGCTCTGACATCAATTTAACCTACAGTGATATCGCACGTGAATACTTGCTTCGTGAAGGTTTGATGGCGGATCGTGTCATCAAGACGGGCAGCCCCATGTATGAGGTCGTGCATAAACATATGCACAAAATTGAAACATCGAAGATATTGAATCAATTTGGATTGACTGAGGATCAGTACTATGTCGTTTCTGCGCATCGCGAAGAAAACATCAATGACCCGAAGAATTTCAATGACTTGATGGATACACTCAACACGATCGCAGATCAGAAAAGACTCCCAATCATTTTCTCGACACATCCACGTACGCGTAAGATGATTGAAGCACAAAACGTAGAATTGAATCCCTTGATCCAATTGATGAAGCCCTTAGGGTTTATCGACTACATCAAGCTTCAGAAGCACGCCAGAACGGTTTTAAGCGATAGTGGCACCATCAGTGAGGAGAGTTCGATATTGGGCTTAAAAGCGCTTAATTTGCGTCAAGCACATGAACGTCCTGAAGCCATGGAAGAAGCCAGTGTCATGATGGTTGGATTGCATAAAGACCGCATCTTGCAAGCACTGACGTTATTGGAAGGTCAGGGTCAAAAAAACATTCGACCTGTAACAGACTACTCGATGCCGAATGTTTCTAAGAAAGTGGTTCGAATCCTCTTATCGTATACCGATTATATTCAACGAAACGTCTGGAAGAAATACTAATTTTCACTAAATAACTTGCGATGCAAAGCCGCAACGTTCTCAATCGAATACGATTGAATGCGTTCTATACTTTGCTTGGCAAGTTTTTTTCTTAAGTTGTTATCTTTTTGGATTTGTTCAATCTTCTTGCTCAAACCGATTGAATCATCCGGTTTTACAAGACAATCCTCATCCAACAAAGCCAAACCCGCTCCGCATTTCGTCGTTGTGAGCACAGGTAATCCATTTGCCATTGCCTCATTAATGACCAAACCCCAAACATCATACCGTGTCGGCAAAACGAACAAATCAACAGCCTGGTAATAGTTCTTGAGTTGCTCATAACTCAAATAAGGGATGAAATTTACACTTAAATCATATTTCTTAATGATTGTCGCATAATCATCAAGACATTGACCACCCACAACAATTAGATGAATATTCTGTAACCCATTCATAGCTTCCAAGAGCACATCAATGCCCTTACGATGGATGGTCTGACTTACACAAAGGACTTGGAACTTGGAATCCATACCCAAACCTTCTCGCAATTTGGCTTTCACTTCATCATTGACATTGGTGTTCAAAATATCCATTTGCATTAAGGATGTGAAAGGATGAATATGAATATGATCATCACTAACCCCATAATCTTTTAAGTAATCCTTTGTATACGCGGAACTTGCAAGATAATAGGATTGCTTAGAAATGAGGATGCGCTTGATCAACACATGAAGTAGATTCTCATTTTCAACACGTATTCCCCCATCCACATTGACATAGTGTTTGATTTTTAAGAGTCGACACATCAATAAGCCCATGAACTGTGTCAAGAATCCATAGCCATCAAATATGATGATATCCTTCCTCGATTGCCACAACTGATTGAATAAATTCATACTAAAACCATGTCTTCCAAAGACATCCAGTCCCTTAATCAACTTTAGCACTGAGCTTGTTTTAATCAGCCAATCAGAATGCCGTTCCTTATCGAATTCGCGAGTATAATAAATGGACACATCAAAATCCTCTGACATCGCCTCCATCCATTTGACTTTGTAAGGGGCAAGCGTCAAGGTCACGAAAAGTACTTTACGCATTTTCAATCATCCTTTTGTATAAATCTATGTAAGCTCGTTTCATCTTATCACGACCGAAATGCTCAAGCGCAACCTTCCGACACGCTAACGTAAATTCAGCTTTACCTTTTTCTTTTATCTTCAGCACTGCTTCATACAAAGCCAAACTATTGGATTCAACCACAAAGCCTGTTGATTCTGTTACACTCTCAATACTACCTCCTGTATCAAAGGTGATGATGGGTGTTCCACAGGCTAACGCTTCAAGATTTGTTGTTGGAAAATTATCTTCAAGTGTTGGATTGATGTATACATCCGCACGATTGTACCAGTCCACCAATTCTTGAACAGATTCAGTGCGTTTGATGCCGATGACATGTTTCGGAAGTCCTTTAACTTGAACATCATTCAAACCAATGATGACCAATTGCTCATCTTCTGATAAATATTCCGCTAGTTCCAAACAATATTTTAATCCTTTACGTTCTTCCCAGATATTGGCAACTGCTAATATCGTAAAGCGTGTGCTGGAACGATGTTCTTGAGGTTTGAAGACTTCCAGATCAATCCCATTCGGAATCACTTCAACTGGATAGTCTTTCAAATAAGAAGTTTTGACTTCTTTACTCAACCATTTTGAAGGAGTTACCAAAGTACAGCTATTCAATCCAGTGAAGAATTCCCTTTTCTCCAAATAATTCTTTTTGGATCGATCGGATAGAATACTGTAGGGGTATGTCTTTAACGCTGGGCAATGATGACAGCCTGTTTTCCATTTGTCACAAGCTACATAAGTATAGTAAGCACAATGGCCTGTATAAGCCCAACAATCATGCAAGGTCCAAACGATCGGCACATCAAGTGTCTTTAAATATTTAAACAAAGACGCAACGTTCACATAATACCCATGAATGTTGTGAAGATGAATGATGTCTGGGTTTATTTCATTAATATGTTCAATGATTCGATTTGTCCATAATTCAGAACCAAGTCCGTGGTGCCCAAAAACAGCTGTTTTAGCCATTTCGTAAACTACCTGTGTTTTATTACCAATGTAATGGACATTCTTCTCATAAGGCTGTTGGATGCGTCCATAGATGACATAGCTTTCCCAGCCAACCTGGTTCGTCGCATCATGGAGATCTTTAACGATACGACCAGTACTGCGGATACCGTAAACAGAATTGATTATAAGAATTTTCTTAGTAATATTCATTTCTATATATTACCATATTTAATGTGTTTCACATTCACTTCAAAATACGTTATATTTAAACCAATGAGACTCGAATCGACCCTAAAAAGCACTTTAATCATCCTTCTCATCAACATACTTAACATCATTGTTAATTTTCTTACGCGGAAATTATTCATTGATAATATAGGAATTGTATTTTTAGGTATAAGTAGCGTTTTTACAAACATTCTTACACTTTTATCTTTATCAGAGCTCGGTATTCATAGTGCAATCACATTTCAACTGTACCGTCCAATTAAAGAAAATAAACTTGGGCAAGTTAAATATCTCGTCAAACTCTTTGATGCATTCTATAAGAAAGTAGCGGTTGCGGTTCTAGCATTAGGGTTGGTAATTTTACTTATACTTCCAGTCATTATCCATGATGCGGAACTTTTTACTTCAATTATCCGTTTCTATTTCTTAATTCAACTGTCAACCACGCTAGCAAGCTATCTATTTGCATCGAGGAGAACGCTTCTCTTTGTATATCAAAAGCAGTATCTTGCGGCTGTTTATGATGCCATCATTAACATTATATTTACAATTCTCAGAATCATATCTATTGTCATCTACAAGAATTTCACGATGTATCTTGTCGTAAATGGTCTGCAAATCTTAAGTTCAAATCTTTTCATCTATTATAAAACGCGAAAACACTTTCCGTTTCTGCACGACAACTCAGTTCGTTTAGAGCCTTTTAGTGTAAATATTAGAAAGAATCTAATCAACACCAGTCTTTCATCTGTTGCGAACTTTATTTACAGTTCAACCGATAACATCGTTATATCAATATTCATTGGGATTAAATCGGTTGGATTCTTATCAAATTATAAATTGATTCCATATATCATCATTGAAATACTTACAAACATATTTAAGCCTGTACAAGCCAGTATTGGCGACTTGGTTCATGAACATGATTCAAAAGCTACGCAAATTGAAACATTCGAGATGTATAGTTACATTCGTTTCCTCTTTGCACATTTCGTTTCTATAATGTGCTTAGTGCTAATGGATCCCTTTATTGAATTATGGTTTGGTAAGCAATATTTAATGAGCCCAATTATTGTGGTTTTGATTGTGGTTGACTTATATTTGTTTATCTACCAAGGATCATTAAATGATTTTATCCAGACCTATGGCCTATTTAAAGATGATCGAAAACTAATGATACGGGGTGCAATTATTAATTTAGTTACTTCTTTGTTACTTGTAAGATTAGTAGGAATCGAAGGTGTTCTCATTGGAACCATAATTACTCAAGTCTATTATTGGATTGCTCGGACATCACTTGTACACTCAAAAGCTTTCTCCATAACAAAAAGAAAATACCTACTAAGGTCAGTGGTATTCTTTGCAATTTCAATTATTTCATCAATTTTACTTTATAGTTTGATAAGCCGATTTTACCAAACAGGCTTCTTATTCTTTTTATTTGCATCTACTGTAAGTGGGATACTCACAGTTAGTACTGCGTTGGTTTTCACTTCAAAATCAAAAGATTTCAAGATATTGAAACAAACTTACCTTCCAATCATATTAAAATCTATTCATCGATAACAATTTCTTGATCTAAAATCGTTTCATACTCCACATACCATCTATCATCCACAATACCTAATTGGGACTTAATTGCGTACAAATCTTTGAAGTACATGAATGATGATAGTACAACAAAAGCAAATAGAACAATTGTTTTAATGATAGGTCCTCGATTGAAGTAATGCATTACAATCTCAGGAAGTAGTAAGATGATTAGAAAAAAGGCATAGATTGTTAATCTTGCAGAAAACAATGTATTAAAACTAAGAAGAATGTACAAAGTCATACCAGTCAGGAAAGTATCCACAAGCATTTTGTGATATTTATCTCTTGCTAAAACATCATAGTGGGACCAAACTAAAGCAAAGAAGAAAACTCGCATTGCAACTAATGCATTGAACAGATTATATGAGAATTCCATATTTTTGAAATAGTATCTAACCTTATAAATGTTAAGAAATGAATCTAAGAATGAATGGTTTATGATAGTTCCTATCAGCTCTTGTACTGGTAACAAAGTAAACATTAAGGCACTGGCAAACAAAATCAGGTGTGCATACTTCTTCCATGGCAAATAACCCAATACCAACAACACAATATATATCCATGCAGATACATGAAAAAGTCCAAGCAATGGCACAAGTAAAATCTTGACAATTAAATGGAACTTCAATTTAGCATTGAACAATAAAAATGAACCGATAGTTAAAGCTAAGGCTTGACGAAAAGTGCTTAGATTCCATACTAAATAGAAAAATGAAATATAAACAAACAAAGAATAATATCGGTTATTTGAACTTAAAAGTATCCATGAAACAATTACCGTCATCAGAAACAAAGAGTTGAATGCAACAAACATTGAATAGCTTAAACCCAATTTTATAAACACGGTATTGTATAAGTAATACAGTATTTCATTTCCATACAAGACAACTGAATCGGTTAACGATGAAAAAGACTTATATATACCTGCATAAGCCTGATAATCAGCTCCAAAATTGAATCTCAAAGCACTAACTAATGTTACTACTGAAGCTATGAATATTATCCAAAAGATTTGGTTTTTTTTGCAAATAAATAACGGAATTGCAACTATTATTAATAAATAGTAATAAGTTATGTTAATCATCTTAAAATTATACCACTTCGAATGAGAGTAAAAAATATTTTGTGTAAACTGCGCACGTCGCCTAAGTAGTGCCACTGTTTCGCTGTAAACTGTGCCAGTC
>DITO01000111.1:0-5322 GCA_002422065.1 Erysipelotrichaceae bacterium UBA6182
ATCAGATTATCATGCTTCGTCCTACTCAATCTGCCATCATCTTTGTGCAACAACTGGGTCGAGGACTTCGCAAATTTGATATGAAAGATTATGTGTTAGTTCTTGATTTCATTGGAAACTACACGAATAATTTTCACATCCCATTAGCACTATCATCAGATCGAACCTATCAAAAAGAAACACTTAGACGCTTTGTACATGAAGGAACTAAATTGATTTTTGGACCATCAACCATCAATTTAGAGAGAGTAGTCAAAGATCGAATCTTTGAATCCTTAGATAAAGTAAGATTCAATCATAAAAAGTTTCTTATTTCTCAGTTTGATGGTTTAGTTCAGCGTCTTAATCGGTTACCTTCACTAATGGATTTTGAGAGAGAAAAGTCAATGGATCCAACGCTTTTCTTTGCGAATAAGACCTATCAAAGTTATCATGTTTTTCTTCAAGAAGAAGGGTTTATAAAAGCAGAACTAAGTGTAAGACAATGGAAGAGCATTCAGTTTCTTTCTAAATTCATGGCTTATGGTAAACGTCCTCATGAAGCCTATACTTTACAATTAGCCTTAGTACTCAATGACAATATTGAGTCTAGACTTGAAAAGAGACTGAATGAAGAAGGCATCATTCTTCAATCGTATGAAATAAGCAATATAAAGAATATTCTTTCTAATCAATGGTTATCAGGAACAGGAAAGAACTCCTATACAGGAGTGCAACTCTTAGATCCTAAGGCAACTACTTTAACACTAAGTCAGTCATTTATAGAAGATCTTAAAGATCAAAGCTTTAAGGCTATGGTAATAGAACTCATTGATTATGCTCTATATCGATATTTCACTTATTATAAGCACAACATAGAACCAACAGGCTTTACATTGTATCAAACCTACACCACAAAAGAAGTTATGCAAATTGCTGGATGGAAAGATATGGTGATTGAGCAAAATGTTGGAGGATATTTTATCCATCATGATACTAAAACTATACCAATTTTTGTGAACTATCATAAGGATGATTCCATTGCATCTTCCATTCAATATCATGATCATTTTGTGTCAAAGGACACTATGATTTGGATTTCGAAGAGTAAGCGAAGACTTGAATCAAAAGAAATTCAATCTATCATCACCTTATTTCCAGACTATGAAGTCATGTTGTTTGTTAGAAAAAAAGCTAGTGATGAAAAACATTTCGTTTACTTAGGTGAAGTTAACATGCATGATGATCCTCAAGAAATTGTTTTAAAGGATGGGAAGACACAAGCTGTAGAATTTACCTTAGGACTTAATACTCCTATTCGCGATGATATCTTTGATTACATCGTGAACAAATAAACGCCCTAGTTCTCTAGGGCGTTTACTTATTCATTCACTCTCAGTCAATGGAATCCCCGCAAGAATTCTCATAAGCTGTACTAAGTCTGTGGTTGTTAAGGTAGTTGACTCATTCACATCAGCCGCTAGTTCTCGCTCAATTGTACTTTGCAATATCCCTGCAAGTAATCGCTGTAACTGAACTAAATCTGTAGTCGTAAGGTTACCATCATTATTTAAATCACCACGCCTTACAAGTTCTACCACCACATTATTATTCGCTTTAGTTAATACTACTGCTTGAGTAGTTTCTCGAGTATCAATCTTAGTCCCATTAATAATCCATGACACCACAACATATCCTGCAGGAACACTAACAGTAAGTTCTACATTAGAAGATGATGCAACTCTAGACCCTGAATTAACTTGGGTTGTTGAACCACTAATCTGAGCAGAGATACTACTCTTTGAAGGAAAGCGTTCATCATTAACACGATAGGTAAGATTAACTTGATTAAGAGATACCATAACTTCTACAATCTTAGTCATTGATAAATCTACAGTTTGAACTTGTATTGAAGTCGTTCCATTTGTAATTGGAGTAACTAATCCCTCAGCATTGACACTGGCAATATTGGGATTAAGTGAAGTAAAGACTAAAGACTTGTTAGTAGCATTCTGTGGAAGAACACTAACATTTATACTTTGTGGGGTACTATCTGAGAATAATAAAGCTGTTGGTGAAACAACTATATCTGACACCGCTACATCACCAACCACAAAGATACTCTTTGTGACTTGTGTATTATCAGGATGCCTTAAAGTTAAGTTTATGGTTGTTTGAGGAGTTAATGCTACATTAAATTGGATTTGTTTCATTGAATCATGTGTTACTGATTCAATAACCTTATCATCAATCAGAACTTGAATTCCAGGAAGGAAATAGTCACCAAACACAGTGAAGTTAAACACATCATTTTCATCAAAAGATAAAACTTCATTAATCACAGGATTAATCTTTAAAGTACTAAGGGCATTAAGTTTAGGATAACCATAACTCACCCCATCCACAATCTTACCTATCGCAAGTGGATTTTGACTAATAAGAAGCTTCGCTATTGTAGGGGCATCATAGACACTAAATCCACCAAGTTTCGATATTAGTAATGCTGCAACCCCAACAACCATCGGGGCAGCCATTGAAGTACCATTTAAGAAGGCATAAGTTTGATTAATATAGGTTGAATATATAGCTTGTCCAGGAGCCATAATGTCATAATTTCTCACTTCATGACCATTGTCATCAAAGTTAGAGAAATCAGTTAAGATAGATCCATTTAGATTAGGAACTTGTTTATGAGACATAACCCCAATGACACCATCATAGGCGGCAGGAAAGAAAGCTTGATTAGAGATTGCCTTACCTTCATTACCCGCTGCAGCAACTAGAATCATGTGTTGAGATAAACTGCGAATCATCGTTTCTTCACTTTCTAAGAAATAAGAACTACCAAAAGACATATTCACAATATGAGCACCATGATTAAAGGCATACATTAAACCAGCATAAATAGCACTACTTGGTAGCAGTTCTTTTCCTTCATTTGGAAAATATCGAGATGCTTTAATACTCATTAGTTTTACGTTAGGGGCTAAACCTACAATACCAACACTATTATTAGTATTGGCTAAAATAACTCCAGACACATGAGTTCCATGTCCATCAGTATCCTCAAAGTTATTAGTGAGTGTATCACTATTAACCCCATTCACATCATCAATATAACCGTTATTATCATTATCTATTCCATCATTAGGAATCTCAAGAGGATTAATCCATAGTCGATTAGTAAACTCAGGATGCTTACGATCAAGCCCTGTATCAATCACAGCAACGACGATATCACTTAATCCTCCAAAAGGTAAATTAAATGACACAAGATTATCATGAGCTTCACTGAGAGACAAAGCATTAAGATACCACTGACTAACTCTTCCAGGATCATTGTAGGTCATTAAAGGTTGTCTTAAAACATCAATTTCAATCGCAAGAATACGATGATCTTGTTCTAACTGAGATAAAACTTTAAGTGTTTGTTCATGACTGGAACTCTTAAGATGCATAATGTATGGTTCATCACTAAAAGGTTCATTAATGATATCAAGTTCATTAAAACCAGATACTTGTGTATGTGTACTATGTTTAAATAATGGATGAGAAGCCAATTGAGATGAAGGACGACGCATTAACACAATTAAATCTGGATTAGGCTGCGCTAAAAATTCCACCACAAAATCTGAAGGTGAATAAGCTGTAATACGCATACTACTTACACTAAGTAACACTATTACTAGTGGGATTAATCTTGATAATAATTTCATATCATCATTATACGATAAACCTATATTAAAACAAATGTAAAAACACTTATAAGGTTAGTACTGTTTCGTTTGATTAATAAAATCATCCGTGGTACATTGTGTCTATGAAAAAATTACTAATATCAATATTACTTATCTGGATGAGTTTAACACCCATTCTTGCCAATAACTTCTCAACAACCTTAAGACCAAGTCCTATCTCAATTGAACCTGGAGAAGAATTCACAGTCAATGTGAATGTATCTAATCTAAATGGAATTATTGCGATCCAAGGTAACTTTTCATATGACTCAACGAAGTTACAACTCATGCAAAATGAGTTCACTTATAACGGATATGAGGTAAAAGTAGGTACAGGACTTGTTGTATTATTTGGCTCTGCAAAGAGTGGTAATTTTACTGCTGCCCAACTACGATTTAGACCAAGAGAAGGATTTAGTGTAGGTCAAAGTACAACGATTACTTATAGTGGAGTTAGTGGATCTAATGGTACAACTGATTTCAGTGGAACAACTTCCACCACAACCATTACCATGAATCCTGCAAAATCAAGTAATAACTTCTTATCATCTCTTAGTGCTAGTGGAGTTAATCTTAACTTCTCAAAGAACACCTTAAAATATGTTGCAGACGTTGAAAATAGTGTTAAGAGTATTACCCTCAGTGGAACTGTTGAAGACAGTAAATCACGTGTAAGTGGCTTAGGGACATTCCCTCTTAACATTTATGAGAATATATTTAATGTCACTGTCACTGCAGAGAATGGATCACGACGTACATATACGATTAATATAAGACGTGAAGATGAACTTGGGAATCCACTATTTATATCAAGTTCAACAGATATTGATAGTTTAATCCTTGGTGCATGTGATATTAATTTTTCTAATTTGAATGATAACTATAAGTGTACAGTACGTAATGATGTCAATATCACGAGTGTTATAGCAACAACAAGTGATTCTACCATAAAGATTGAAACTCCCACTACAGTAGAACTAAATGAAGGCTTGAACACGATTGAAGTCAATGTGATTGCTGAGAATGGTGATGTACGTGTGATTGTGATTGAGATTGAAAGATCAACTGATGTGTTCACTGTGACTCCAGACCAAGCCATGATTACTCTAGAACAAATCTCTATTCCAATTCTTGGTTTACAGCTTCAAGAAGATGAATTAGTTTCAGCAGAACTTCTAACCCATGCATTTAGTCTCAATAAGAAGTTA
Organism: Erysipelotrichaceae bacterium UBA6182; assembly: GCA_002422065.1. Lineage (GTDB taxonomy): Bacteria > Bacillota_I > Bacilli_A > Erysipelotrichales > Erysipelotrichaceae > UBA6182. Next base: position 4,925 of record DITO01000111.1, read on the forward strand.
CTCATTCATCAAGATGGGCAAACGATATTACTTACGATAGAGAAAGAAATTGAGAATCCACTTGGTGTGGAATTTCGAGAACTAAACCTAAACGGATTACCTGAGTTTAATTATCCTATAGGACAATCTGTAGGACTAAGTTCACCACTGCCTGAAGGGATACGTGGGTCATGGTGGATTGAACCTTCACTGCGTGAGTATGATTTAAAAGTCTATGATATCAATGATCCAAAAACACCACTACGTTTAGCGGTGGTAGATGGTATCTTAGAGGTTGATGATTTAACCTTATCCTTGTTTATTACACCAGCTACATTGAAGTCAGAAACAGTTATGAATTGGCCAGTGATTATTAGTGTTGGACTTGTAGGAGCAATCATAGGATTTGCTTTATCCCT
>DITO01000111.1:5339-7797 GCA_002422065.1 Erysipelotrichaceae bacterium UBA6182
ACTCGACTAAAGTATCCAAGAAGTGGAAGTGTAGTAAAGACGACACTGATCAATGATACGATCATTAGAATAATCATCATTGTTGTTAGCCATGAGTTTTCTGTATTTAATGCATAGTTAAGCACTAAACTAAGATAAAAGAAGATTAATACTGTAAAGACTGAATATCTAAAGAAACGTTTCATTTCTACTTTCATCACATCTATTCGTGTATCTAGATCAGTTAGTAAAGGTGCATTATTTTCATCTGCTTTAAATAAATGAATATACTCCACAGAATCTACATGGGTCCATCCTGCCATATGAAATATTTCAAAGTATTCTTCATCTACATTTTTACGATAATCAATGGCATATTGAATATTGGTTGGTTCTTGTTTCTCACATAAGTAGTATAAACTCTTAAATTGGGTTACAATCCAACCTTCTTTTGCTAAAGCTTGTAGTTTCATCATGTCTGCTTTTTCACCACTATTTAAGAAGGATAACCAGTGGTCTGGTTTGAAATGATTAAAATCAAAGGCAAGGCCTGAAATCATCACTTTTTTAGTTTTGTTACTCATCGTGTTCTCCATGTCTTGTGTTGTGTTTTCATAAATTCCAACATCATCTCTCTTCGGTTAATCTCTCCTTCAAGAACTTCTTTTCCTAAGGGTGTAAGAGTATACATCTTTCGATGTTGATCTTCAGTAATGGAACATAACTTGCTTTTAACAAGTTTTGATAAAGTGGTATACATCGTTGCAGGACCCACACTCATATGGGGATGAAGTGCTTCATCTATACGCTTCATGATGTCATAACCATGAATCGAGGAGTGCATGGTCGATAAGATAAGTAAGGCTGTTTCTGTTAATTGAATATCATTCATAGTGTTCTCCTATATCATAGTGTGATATATCTGTATATAATATATCATACCATGATATAGTGGTCAATCTTTTTAATTCAACATTAAAATTGAGTGGTATAATAATTAAAACTAGGAGTGTTCTATGAAACCAGAAACCTTTACATCATTTACGTATCTTTCTTCCCTTAGTGCTAATCCATCATTCACAAGACTTGCTTATGTCAAGAGTCAAGTTAATCTTGAAGATGACAAGTATGACAATGTCATTATGATTATGGATCAAGCAGGTCATCAACAAATGACATACTTAAAAAAAGAATCTAATGTGTCATGGAAAGATGATGATACTTTAGTCTTTCATGCTAAAAGGGATGAATCAGTTGGACCTTTATTCACAACAATTCATGCTTTATCTTTAAAAGGGGGTGAAGCTTTTGAAATACTTCGTGTTCCTTTTCCATTCTCTTCTTACACATTCCTAAAAGATGGAAGCTGTATTGGTTTAGGTCTGTATCATGTGGATCATCCTCAGTTTCATACTTATTCAAAGAAGCAAAGGGAAAAACTAGAAAAGGAAATGAAGAATCTTGACTTTATGCAAGTCATTAAAGAGGTTCCTTTTTATACTAATGGAGGTTCTTTCATTGATCAGTTAAGACAACGTTTAGTTCACGTAAGTGCTGATGGAAAAACCATTACTCCAATGACACCCATTAACATGAATATCTCAGGATTAAAACTAACTGAAGATGAAAGTAAAGTTGTCTTTATGGGGAACACTATTAAAGATGTACGTCCTCTTCATAGTTTTATTTATGAAGCTTCCCTAAGTGACTATAAAGTCACGAAGGTATCCACTCAAAAAGTTGGATTAGGTGGATTTGAATTATTTAATAATCAGATTGTTGCCTATGTGAATGATCACTCAACATATGGACTTAATCAAAACATGGTTGTGTCTGTTCTTGAGAATGGGAAATTTAAAAAAGTCTTTGATCCATTCTATAACCTAGGAAATAGTATTAATTCAGATTCTAGACTTTATGGTTCTACTTCAAGTGGGGTATATCAAGATAAACTTATTCTTAATGTCACTAAGAAGGATCATTCTTTACTTATTATGCTTAATAAAGACTTCAGTGTTGCTCAAGAGGTAGAGATCAAAGGATCATGTGATGGTTTAAGTCAACTCAATGATGAATTGATCTTAATTTCTATGTCATCTAAGCATCTTCAAGAGATTACTACTTTAGACTTAAAACCACTTACTTCCTTTAATCAAGAAGTATTCAAGGAAAATCCAATTAGTTTACCAGAGGCATTGCATGTCACTCATCATGATCGAACTACAGAGGGTTGGGTTATTCTACCTAAGGACTTTGATCCTAAGAAATCTTATCCTGGTATTCTGGTGATTCATGGAGGCCCTAAAACAGTCTATGGTTTAGCTTATTCTCATGAAATGCAAATATGGTCAAATGAAGGCTACTTTGTCATGTATTGTAATCCAGTTGGGGGAGATGGTTTAGGTAATGAGTTTGCGGATATTCGTGGACAATATGGTCAACGTGACTATGATGATCTTATGTGTTTTGTGGATGAAGC
>DITO01000284.1 GCA_002422065.1 Erysipelotrichaceae bacterium UBA6182
ACGATAAAATCCCATCTGAAATGGGTTATGTTTTAAAGGAACTGCAACTTTATTACGAGTATGATAGCGTTGTGGTGAGTTAAGTGTTTGTTCTACAACAACATGATCTAAACCATGAAAACGAACTTGATCCTTAACGATGTTCTGTTTCATAATCGCTTGTCCTTCATCACTTAGCGAAATAAGTGGGCATCCCCCACAAGACAGTGAAACAGGACAAATGCTTTCAATACGATGAGGACTAGAAACAAGTCTTTCTATAACTTTACCATAGGCTATCTTTTTCTCAACACGCATAATATGGATAAGTGCTTTTTCTTGGGGAAGTAAATCCCTAACAAGCACAACCATAGATTCAACTTTAACCACTCCTAAACCACTATGATGCATATCAATACAGTCGGCAATAAAACGTTGGTTCTTTTCCAAAAAGAAAGGACGATTACTCATCATCGCCCTCATCTCCTGGTTCATCTTCTGTTCCTGGATTTAGTGCATCATTAAGTGATGCTACATATTCTGGATTCTTTGGAGTTGAAACTTCTTGAACAACAAAGGCTGAAACTTGCGCTGACTTCGCTGCAATAATATAGCGATATGCTTCATCAAGTCGATCTTCAGTTGTTTTAATATGAAGTTCAATATCATACTGCTTATGTTCAATGGAAGCTGTAAAGTATTCACTTTGAGGTAATTCTGCAAAAATAGTGTCTTTAATCGAAACAATCAAAGCAGTGAGTTCTTCTTCAGTAATTGTGATTTGAGTAAGAATATTTACTCTAAGTGTTGCAGCTCTTAGGTTAACGACTGTTTCAACAATCACAGGATCAAGATCCTTAATTAATGTTTTAAGTTCATTCACTTGAGCATTCGTAATTTTTGGTTGTAAATCCAAAGCAAAACGATCACCCACAACAGGATTACCTGCAATTTCTTGTGTTTCCATTGCTATATTGTAGAAGATGGTGGCTGGCACCGCCAAAAACGCTAATGACAACATTAACGTAATTCCAGGCCAATAAATTTGAAATTTCTTTTTAGTCATACTACTCCTTATTGTTCAAGAAAACGCTGACGCACAAGCGCATTACACTGTGCAGGATCAGCTTGTCCTTTAGACTTCTTCATAACCTGACCGACAATAAATCCAACAGCACGATCTTTACCTTGTTTAAAGTCAATCACAGATTGTGGATTCTCTTTTATCGCTTCATCAATCCAATTTAATAATGAAGAATCATCACTAACGACTTTTAGTCCATGCTCTTCCACTAAGGTTTGAGCATCTTTGCCAGATTCTATCATCCATTTTAACACATCTTTGGCTTGTTTGCCTGATATGACTTTATCACTGATGAGATTTAAAAACAAGGCAAAATCATAGGCATTTAAGGTTTCAAATAGTTTTTCACCCAAAGAATTCATGTATGAAGTTAGTTCAGAGATAATCCAATTAAGTCCAAGACGTGTATCTTTCACCTCTTTAAGTACTATTGAACCAAAGTCTAGAAGCGTTTTGTTATTAATAAGAATATTAGCTTCAATCTCATTTGCACCTAGGTCAATGAGATATTCAAACCACTTGGTTGGTGTCCAAGGAAGACTATTAGATACTGTTTCAATAAATGATGGTTGAAGCAGAATAGGTCGAATATTAGGTTCTGGGAAATAGCGATAGTCTACTGCACTCTCTTTAGAACGCATAGCTACCGTCGTTTTAAGTGTTTCATCATAACGTCGTGTTTGCATTAATACCACTTCACCTTGATCAAGCAAATCATTTTGACGCTTTATTTCAGCTTCAATGGCTTTATCAATGTTGTTTAAAGAATTTAAATTCTTTATTTCAACTTTTGTCCCGAAAACTGTTGATCCAGCTTCTTTCAAAGAGATATTAATATCACATCTCATTGAGCCTTCTTCCATTTTACCATCAGTCACATCAGCAAAAATAAGTAAATTACGTAACGTACTTACATATTCTTTTGCCTCTAGTGCACTACTCATATCAGGCTTTGATACGATTTCAATGAGTGGTACCCCTGCACGATTATAGTCAATATAGGTATGTTCATCAATATGATATTGCTTTGCAGTGTCCTCTTCCATGTGTATACGATCTAAGCGAACATGCTTGGTCTTACCTTCAACCACAATATCAAGATATCCATCTTTACCCACTGGATGAAACTGTTGAGTTATTTGAAATCCTTTAGGAAGATCTGAATAATAGTAGTTCTTACGATCAAACTTAAGTAATGTATCTATCTTACAATGAGTTAACATACATGCACGAAGTGCTAGTTCAACTGCTTTTTGATTAAGTGTTGGAAGAACCCCAGGATGTCCTAAATCAATCTCATTCACATGGATGTTAGGTGTATCATTAATGGTATTTTTAGACCCTGAAAACATCTTTGATTCTGTCTTCAATTCACAATGGATTTCGATTCCAATAACGACATCTCTTTTCATAGTAACTCCTTCACACATGATTCAATGGCCAATGCCATATTAAACATCGTTGCTTCATCTTCAATCTTACATGTGATATTTACACCATGAGGTAATCCATTCACTGGGAGTGAAGGAACTGTAATCGATGGTGCTCCAGAGAAGTTGGAAAGTATCATGTAATTCTCTGCAATAAGATGAGTGTTTGATAAGACATTAGTATTTGCACCTTCAAGTAGTGGTGCACATGAGGATGTTGCTGGTGCTAATAAACCATCACATTGATTAAGCATTTTTGTAAATTCTTCCACCACAACACGTCTTACTTTTTGAGCTTGACGAAATAGTTTTTCTTGATTCTCATCTTTTAAACCATAACTACCTATAATAAATCGTTTACGAATCAAAGTGCCAAATCCAACTGTTCGTGTTTGTGTCATGATATCTTCGACATTTTCACCTGATTGAGTTAAACCAAAATTAACTCCAGTTAAATTGGAATGATTTGCTGTCGCTTCGCAGTTTGCAATAATATAGTAAGTAGGTAAGCATGCACGAAGTAAATCTTCATTCATCGAAATTGATTTAAGAATTGCTCCTCTTTCAATAAGTGCACTACATAATCTTTCAAAGTTTTTAAGTGTTTCTTCATCACTGATCGCTTTAATAACATCTTCAAATATCCCAAACACTTTCCCTTTTACATCATCACTCAAGGTTTCTAATGTTTTCGTTGGAGCATAAGGTAATGACGTTTGATCTAGAGGATCATGACCAGATAAAACATCACACAATCTTGCTGCTTGTGACACATTGGATGTAAAATAACCTACATGATCAAGAGATGAGGCATAAGGAATAATACCATAGCGAGAAATACGACCATACGTAGGCTTAGTTCCTACTACCCCAACAAAAGAAGCTGGTTTTCTAACACTATCTCCAGTATCAGAACCAATAGCATAGTCCACTGCTTTTGCTGCAACAACCACTGCAGATCCTGATGAAGATCCTCCCGCTTGACGCTTTAAGTCATGTGGATTGCGAACAATTCCATTAAATGATGCCGTTCCTGTTCCGCCCATACCTAACTCATCAAGAGATGTCTTCGCAACGATAATTCCTCCCGCTTGTTTAATCTTATGAACAATCGTAGCACTATAAGGAGGGATGTAATTTGAAAGCAGCTTTGAACCACCTGTAGTGAGTATACCTTTGGTGATGACATTATCCTTAAGAGCAATAGGCATATCACTTAGTAAACCCTCATGGGTCTTAACATCATTCTCAATGATGGTTACACATGCATTGGTATCTGCTTGAATTGACTTAAGTTTTAGTATTGATGTGTTCTTATCCATTATTTCACCACCTTAGGCACTAATACATAGCCTTCCTTTTGAACATTCGCATTCATCAAAGCTTCACTTTGAGTAATCTCATGATCAACTTTATCTTCACGCATTTGAGTTAAAGGCATTTCAAAAGGATAAACCATCGGGTCTACATTGGTAGTATCAATCTTCTCGAGTAGACCTAAAAGATTAATTAAGCTATCAAACTCAGTGTGGATATTACTAACTTCTTCTTCACTTAAACTAAAGTTAAGTTCTGCTGCTAATGACAGTATTGTTTTTTTGTCCATATTTAATTCAAGTAGATGATCGTAAAGGAATCATCATTCGCTTTCTTTTCTATTAATACTAAAGTTGAATTTAAATTCTTAATATGTATCTTGATATCCATAGAACGCTCTTCAAAATCAACCACTTCATTTAAAACAATTTGTGTTAAAGCTAATAACTCTGTATACGTCTTTACATTCGAATTAACTTCAATAATCATTGTATCAAGTCGCTGATTTATCACACGCGCTTTCGCAAACACACCGATAGACTCAGGGAGTAGGGTTTGTAAACGACTCTTAAGTTGTAGGAACACACTATGAGTTATTGAATCAAGTTCATTTGAAGCATCCGATGGTATAAGGATCCAATATTCATTCAATGGAGTAATCTGACCAGAGCGTGATAAGAATATTCCTTCACCAATCATTCCACCAGGAAGTATAGCATCCACACTCGCCAATGAATAGAGTGTAATGTAGATAGGAATATCTCCAACACCCGATAAAGATCTTAAATAACTTTCTAACTTTCTTCCCATATCACTGCCATATTCATACAACTGATCAGCACTAACATTGAGCGTTTCAACCCCTACCACTTGAGCTGGATTTAAAACAATCGCTACTGAAATACCTGCTAAGACATATTCATCATTGCGCTTTTGCATGAAATTGACTTCTAAAACGTCATTGACAAGCACTGCATCCAAGATATCAACACCAGATTCTGAAGGAAACAATGATCCTGAAGGAGGATTAAGACCAAATGGGTTTGTTGCAGATTCACGTCGTACTAAAGCGCTAAGTCGATCTAAAGTAATAATCTCACCTTCCGCAAGAGAATACTCTTTCACATCAAAGTGTTGCTTACTTAACTCAACCAGTCTTGAACCAACTTCTAAAGCTTGATGTATAGGTAAATAAGTGCCATGATATGATCGATTCGGTGAAGGGCCAAAATCATCAATAACAACATAATCCCCTTCTTTTCGTATCACATTAGGATTATCTCCAGTTTGCGACGGGGCACACGCACTCAAAAATAGTAAACCACAAAGTAGACTTACAATTTTATGTTTCACGATTGACCACCTCCATGAATTCTTGTTCATTCATAATCTTAACTCCTAAGGACCTTGCTTTGTCAAGTTTTGAACCAGCTTCTTCCCCTGCAATCACAATATCTGTAAGTTTTGATACTGATCCACTCACTTTAGCACCGTGTTCTGTTAACCACTGAGTTGCTTGAGAACGTGACATTGAAACCATCGTTCCTGTTAATACACATGTCTTGTTTTGAAAAGATGAAGTTTTAATTACTTTAGCTTCTTCAGTCATATTAACACCGTACGATTTAAGTTGACCGATAAGTTCAATAAATGATGGATGCGACATTGTTTCTACACACGATTGTGCCATAACACTGCCTATTTCCTTAATACTTGTTAAATCATCGATTGAGGCATTCATAATTGCCTCCATACTTAAGAAATGTTGCGCTAATGTTTGTGCAGCTTTTTGACCAATATGACGTATTCCTAAACCATAAAGAAGTTTAGAAAGCGGTTGTTTCTTTGAAAGTTCAATAGCTTCAATTAAAGAGTCAACACTCTTTTCTGCGAATTTCTCAAGAGATAGTATCGTTTGCACATGATTCTTGAGTAAATAGATATCCCCAACACTTCTTAATAATTGAGCATCATAGAGTTGTGCAATCTTTCTTTCTCCTAAACCATCAATATTGAGTGCATCTCTACTAGCAAAATGAATCATAGATTCAACCACTCGAGCTTCACAATTAGGATTAACACAATACACATCCACTTCTTGTGGATCAGAGAATGTAGCTTCATGACACACAGGACAATGTCCATCAAAGACATAAGCTTCTTGAATTGTACGATGTTCAAGATTGACACGAACAACTTCTGGAATAATATCTCCTGCTTTACGGACAATGACTCGATCATTGATACGAATGTCTTTAGACACAATGTAATCAAAATTATGAAGTTGGGCAAACCCAACATTCGTTTGCGCTACAATGACTGGTGTTAAACGAGCATTTGGAGTTATCTTACCTGTTCTTCCAACAGTTAAGAAGATATCTTCTAAGGTTGTTTCAACTTCTTGTGCAGAAAATTTATAAGCAATTGCCCAACGAGGTGTTTTTGCAGTAAACCCAAGTCTTGCTTGAGCATTAAAATCATTGACTTTTATAACAACTCCATCGATATCAAAAGGAAGATTATGTCGTTGAGCATCAAGACTTAACACCACATCATAAACATCCTTGATTGAAGAACAAAGTTTTGTCATGTCACTTATCTTAAACCCTAAGGACTTAAGATGTTGAAGTGCATCATAATGAGTCTTTATATTAAAAGCACTTGCATTCACAAAATTATATGACAACATTGAAAGTTTTCTTTTCGCAACCAGTTGAGTATCAAGTTGGCGAATTGAACCTGCAGCTGCATTTCGAGGATTCATAAATAAACTAAGACCTTGAACTTCCCGTTGTTGATTAAGTTGTGTAAAAGCAGATCTTGACATATAGACTTCCCCACGTACCTCAAGATTTGCTAACTCATTAATTGATAATGGAACATCATAAATTGTCTTTATGTTTTCAGTCACATTCTCCCCAACAAAACCATCTCCACGTGTTGCAGCTGTTTTTAGTTGACCTTGTTCATACCATAATGACATGGCTAACCCATCAATCTTAACCTCAACTACATACTCAACATCACTCACGACTCCACGAACACGCCCATCAAAATCAACAAGGTCTTCATAAGAATAGGCATTACCTAATGATAGCATCGCTTGTTGATGAGTCACCTTTTCAAATCCTTCTAAGACAATTCCTCCTACTCGTTGAGTAGGTGAACTAAGATCCATCCACTGAGGATATTGTTTTTCTAATGAAATAAGTTCTTGAAAAAGCGCATCATATTGAGCATCACTAATTGTAGGTTGATCTAAAACATGATATTCATGATTATATTGATTCAATAAAGATACAAGTGACTTCATTCGATCTAGACTCATGTTTGAAGCTCCTTTTTTGATCTTAGTGCAGGATTTGGAATCATTTTCTTAATGCCATGAGGAAACTTAAATGCAATCGTCATAATCATTCCTTCAATCGCAGTAATAATCCCCTCACCAAACTCAGTATGAACAACGACTTCCTTGACAACATAAGCAATATTCACCTTATCTTGCAAACGTATAGGAGCAGTTTGATTTGATGATTTAATATTTAGTAGATTAGCTTTTGACACTACTTTATTGACATGCTCAATACAAGATTCTTCTATTTCATCAACAAATCTTGAAGCTTGTTTAGGACGATCAAGCACAAAAGAATGACCAGCACTATCTGTGATGAATAACTTCTTCTTTGCACGTGTCATAGCCACATAAGCAAGTCTGCGCTCTTCTTCAAGGGCATGCTTACCTTCAGATAAACTACGCTCATTAGGAAAAACACCTTCACAAAACTCGATAAGAAATACATGATCAAACTCTAAACCTTTTGCCGCATGCACTGACATCAATGAAATATGATCCTGATGAAGCATCGTGCTCTTATCAGTGTATAGTGCAACAAGTTGTAAGTATTCATCAAGGGTTGATTCTGGATAGATATTCATAAATTCTGTTGCATCATTCATGAGTTCTTTAACGTTTTCAATTCGTTCTAGTTCATTTTCCTCTTCAAGCATCTGTTTTAATCCACTCTTAGAAAAAACATGTTCATAAAATGTAACAACACCATAAGATTGTGATGCTTTTAGAGACTCAATAAGTGAAATAAACTTATCTAATGCTAAGTTGACTCGTGGTGTAAACTCACGATACATACTTGCAGCTTCAAAATAAGATAAACCACGCTCATAAGCAAATGTGGTCAATGTATCCACCGTTTTAGGACTTAATCCACGTTTTGGTTGATTAATAATACGCATAAAAGATAAGTCATCCCCCACAACTACAGCTCGAGCATACGCAAGCATATCCTTCACTTCCATACGATCAAAGAATCGTTGACCCCCATAAATCATATAAGGAATATGATGATTTCGACATGCTTTTTCCATTTCACGAGAGATGTAATTAGAACGATAAAGTATCGCACTATCTCGATAGTTAATCCCATTATTCTTAAGTTCTTTTAAGCGACGAGCAACCCAATCAGCTTGCTCATTCTCTTTAGGAAATGAATGATGTTCTATCTTTACAAATGATTCATTCGTAGTAAAAAGATCTTTATCTACTCGCATGGTATTATTGCGAATTAAAGAGTTTGCACCATCAAGAATGGCTTTAGAAGAGCGATAGTTCTGATTTAAAACGATACTTTCACAAGGCGCAAAATCACGCTCATAGTTAAGAATAAAGTTAACATCAGCTCCACGCCATGTATAGATCGTTTGATCAGGATCACCTACAACATAAATATAGTTATCCTTAGACTTTAGAAGTCTTAACATTTCATATTGAATATGATCCACATCTTGAAACTCATCCACATGAATATAGTGAAAACGCTTCTGCCATTTTTCACGAACACTTGGTGAACTCTTTAGCATTAGTACATTCTTTAAAAGCAAGTCATCGAAATCAAGATAATACTTATCATTACAGACTTTTAAATAGCGCTCATAAATTCTTGCAAAGTCTTGAAAAGTTTCGTTGGTACCCGCAAGCATCATGGCACGTTCAACGCTAATATCTCCTCCTTTTTGAGAAGAGATATAGTTACTCAATGAAGTAGGTTTGTATTTGTTTCTTTCAAACCCCATATCTTTCATGATTTGTCTTAATAAAGACTTTTGATCATCTTCATCCATCACCGTAAAGTTCTTTGGCCATTTTAAAACATCAATATCTTCACGAAGCATTCTGACACATAATGAGTGAATCGTAGAGATTGTAGCTGAGCGCATAAGATCACCAAGTTCACTAAAAAGTCGTTGCTTCATTTCATTCGCAGCTT
>DITO01000278.1 GCA_002422065.1 Erysipelotrichaceae bacterium UBA6182
TACTTAGTAAGATACTTAGTTGATGAGGGACACATGCATCCTATGCAAGTGGTTTTAATGAAAGTAAGGTAACTAAAAATTTTATACTTAAATAAATTAAGAAACTACAAATTATGGGAAGAATGTGGATGAATCTTCCGATGTTAACATTTCAAAATTTGAATCATATTATGATTATAAAGAAAGACTAATTAGAAATAGATACATAACTATTAAATTTTTTAATTCTAAGCAAACTTTACTCGAATTGGGTATTGATAGTTTGACTAAATATATTGTTTCAAGACAAAGAAGCTTATGTTAGAGAGTATGTTACCAATGTTGATTTAAGTATAAATCTTGCTAAAGAGTTGTATTTTTGTTTTGCAATTCTAGTTTGATACAGAACAAAGGCATTAAGAGTAAACATCCACGTTTACTTTTTTTGATAACACCGCACCTAACAAAAGAGTCCACTCAAGCAAATAAACCCTTTAATATCAAGTTAATAACTGTCAATTTTATCACTTCACTCCCTATCTTTGACCATATCTTTAGCAAATGTGAGTAAAGATTGGTAAGAGATGGAACTAAAAAAACGTCAAAAAAGTGGAGCTATAAGACTTAGTAAAGCTTTTCATCACCCCTGTAACTTATATCATTAACAAGCAAAACCCACTGAGTGTGGGTTTTGCTTTGTCTTTAATTTTTGCAACCACATTGCTTGAAAACTTTTAACATCTGTATCTTATTTTGTTTTGAATAAGGTTCATCAACTTTAACTCTATGAGAAACAATGATGATGTTAAACTACTTAAATGTTCCAATCAATGTTTCAATCTCTTCATTGCTTGTATGTCCTGGTTTTGATCGAATAAGAACTCCATCAGAACCAATAAATACGGAAGTAGGCATTGAAATTGCACCTAGTCTTCTAGAATATTTAGCATTAACATCAAAAAGCACGACTATGTTAGGATATTCTTCTTTATCAAACCAGTCCTTATAGTCATTGACACTCATTTCACCATTAGCATTTGGTGTAACAACCGCATAAGCTACAAAATCACGATCTTTTGCAAACAGATCATCAAGTTCTGGCATCCCACGATTACATATTGAACACCAAGAAGCCATAAACTTTAAGTATACTTTTTCCCCTTTCAAATCACTTAAGGTTACCGTATTCCCATCATAATCCGTGAACTCAAAACTAACAGCTAATTCCCCATCATTGAGTTGTTCTACTTTCCCTATATCATTATCAGGCTTAGGATTTGGTCCTTGTGAAATACAACCTGTAATTAGAAGTGAGACGCTTAGTATTAATACTAATTTCTTCATTAGTGTCATTATGTGACCTCCTAACTAAATGTAAAGACAAACCATGCTGTAATTGAAGCTATTTGATTTGTCATGAGTAAGAATCCCATAAATATAACAATTAACCCACCAATAATCTTTAATCTACCCATATACTTGTAAACACCTTTAATTCTTGATAATAACTGTTCACTGAAGATTGCAACAAGAAGGAAAGGAATCATTAAACCTAATGAGTAAATCGCCATAAGAAATCCCCCATAGAATATATTCCCTCCTGATACCGTTAATCCTAAAACTGCAGCTAATACTGGTCCAACACAAGGGGTCCATCCAAAACTAAATGTTAAACCTAAAACATAGGCACCCATATAATCTAGATTCTTTGAGCGCTTGACTTGAATTCGTTTTTCTCTTTGAAGAAAGTTTAGTTGGATTAATCCTGTTTGATGGATCCCTAAAATGATTACAACAATGCCACAAGCCACAAGGAACCAATCACCATAAAGTATACTCCCTAAAGCACCTGCTCCAAATCCTAAGATGATAAAGACTGTAGATAAACCTAGTACGAATAGGATTGCTTTAATCATAGGTGGTTTTAATATTGCTTTAGAGGGTTGGCCTAGTTCTTCATCCGCAAAATAACCAAGATATAGGGGAATGATTGGGATGATGCATGGTGATAAGAATGATAGTATTCCAGCGGTAAATACTGTAGATGCAAACAAGATTTCATTCATAGAGATACCTCTATTCTGTTTAATAAACATTATCATAATCTTAATTTTTTACCTAACTAAATGCATAGAAAAACCCTATTTTTAGGGTTATTTCTAATACTTGATTTTTGCTTACTTAGTGTATGACTACTTGTATTTAATAACAAAGATACCATCTTCATTCTGTTCTTTTGCAACTTTTGCATCTGATTTAACATTAACAACAACACGGACTCCATTACTAGTATCATCAGCAAAGTCATTAACATAATATCCACTATCAATAATCTGACCTACAACGCGATATCCAGTGACATAGGGAGAACGAGTCCAATAATCATAGGTCCATGGTGTTCCTGGCATTTTTGCACGCAACTTAGTGTAATCAGCCCCAACGAAATATTCAAAAGGTTTTCCTATAGAATAAGTATCACTGTGATCTGTAGCTCCCATTTCGGTATGCGAAGGAACATAGACATAATCATTGGTTGTGTAAATAGCTCCGGTGTCGTATTCTTTATTCTCGACAGTAGATGAAAGTAAAATAGATTTAAAATCTGCAGAGAAAGCATTTAGAAATCCTTCTCCTGCATGTGGTGAGGTTGAGTTTAACCAAGGACGAAGTCCAGCAGTTGCATTTAACCCACTGTTTCCCCAATGATTTTGACCTGCTTGTAATCCACTTGGTAATGTTGAAGCATCGAAGACAAAGAATCCAATGAGTCCTTCACTAATTAAGGTTACCGAATTAGCTTGATCATGATTCTTTGCAACAACAATCCAAACGACAGGTTCCGTAACTTCAGTATCACTATACTTTGAATATCCCCATCCTTGACGATATTCCCAACTCCATTCTAAATCTACAACGCGATCTCCAATATTTAATGATTCTATTGACGTGGTTTGTGCATTTGAAGACGAACTTGATGTACATGCGGTTAGTGTAAGTAAGCTAATTATCAAGATTAATCTAATAAAACGAGTCATATACATTCCACCTTTCATGAATTAATCATA
>DITO01000103.1 GCA_002422065.1 Erysipelotrichaceae bacterium UBA6182
GTTGCATTTCTACAAACTCGGGCAAACCAGCACCACTTGCGATAAAAATAGCATCGATTTGTTGTTGTTTTAATTGATCTAATGTTATGGTTTTACCAATGACTGTGTTCTTTTTAAAGGTAATCAACTCATTCATTAAGCGATCAATTTCCAGATCAACCACTGCTTTTGGAAGTCTAAAATCTGGTATTCCATAGCGAAGTACCCCGCCCATTTGGTCCCAACTATCATAAATATCAACTGCAATTCCAGCATTGCTTAACGTGTAAGCACATGCAATCCCAGCAGGTCCTGCTCCTACTATGGCTACTTTTTTATTTATTGATTCTTTCTTTGTTGAAACCCACGACCCATAATCAGCAACATAACGCTCACATTGACCTATGTTGACGGCTTGATTAACCTTTGTTAAAACACAAGCTGCTTCGCATTGGCTTTCTTGGGGACATACCCGTCCACAAACTCCTGGCAAAGGATTTGTCTTTAAAATTGTTGCTAAAGCATCATCAATTTTATCTTGTTTAATTTGTGCTAAAAAAGTAGGAATATCAACATGTACTGGGCAACTTTTGACACAAGGCTGTGATTTACAATTTAAACAACGATCAGCCTCTGCCATGACTTGCTGCTTGCTAAAACCTAGACTAACTTCATCGAAAGTACAATTACGCAAATTAGCTTCTAACACACTTGGTTCATTTCGCATGTTTATCTCCACCTATGATCATACGCCTGATTGCGTGCTATCAATGTATCAAAGTCTACTAAACGACCCTCAAATTCTGGGCCATCAACACAAGCAAAATGTGCTTTGCCACCAATATTGACACGACAGCCACCACACATACCAATGCCGTCTACCATAATTGGATTTAAACTAACTACTGTTAAGATTTGATGTTGCTCTCCAATCTTGGTGATTGCTTTCATCATTGGTAATGATCCAATCACAAATAGTGCATCTACTTTTTTTGTAAGAAGAAGATTATTCAGAGCATCAACAACAGTGCCCTGCATGTAGTCTTCACTTTGCTGTTCAACTGTGATGATGCACTGATTACTTACTTGATGGAATTCTTGTTCATAGAATATTTCACTCTCTTCTTTGAATCCAGCAATAAATGTCACATCAACACCTTTTTGTGTATATTGCTTAGCGATTGGATAACCAATGGCGCAACCAACCCCACCAGCTATAACACATAATGATTGAATCATTGGCATAGAAAAGGGATTGCCCAAAGGTCCAATTATTTCATACAAATCATCCCCAACTCCAAGTTGGCTTAGTTTAAAAGTTGAATCTCCAACTACTTTGAAAATCACATCAATACATTCTCCATGTGCATCTGCAATCGTTAAAGGAATCCGCTCACCTTGTTGGTGAACACGAATCATGACAAAATGACCTGCTTTTGCATTTGTTACAATTTCTCTAGCCTCAACTTGCATTACAAATGTGAGTTTATTTAATTGACGTTTACTTACAATTTTATAGCTCATGGTTTATCTAACATGTTTACTAAAAGCATCTTTAGCTCCTTGTTGTTTCGCTTTCTTATTACTATTCCTAATTCTTTATCCTAAACTACAACTACAATATTATTATATCGTATCATCAGGGAAGTCGATGAAATTGTTTAAATATTCATTAAATTTTCCGCGTTTAACATAATGAGTGTGTAAATAATGATGAGCAACGTGACTGTTTGGACTTGTTAAAAATGCTTCATACAACTCGTTAACAAAGTCATTTTGATGCGATTTGCGAATGGACTTGCGATTATCTTCCGCAAACAATCCTTCTAGACGTTTTTGAGGAGTTAGCGGATCTTTCCAGCGAGGTTGGCCTCCACCATTGATACATCCTCCCGGACAGCCCATAATCTCAATGAAGTGATAAGGAGATGTTCCCTCAGCAACTTGTTTCATTAATATCTCTGCATTTTTAACTCCACTAGCAACTGCAATTCTTAATGTCTGACCTTCTAGATAACTATAGGCAGGCAATGGGTCATTAATCATGATTTCTGCTTCTTTAATTGGAGCGAAACCTTCAATGGATTTTAAGCGAAGCTGTTCAAACGGGAACTCGCGAGCCGTAATCAGTTCATAAGCTGTTCTTAAAGCTGCTTCCATGACCCCACCAGTCACACCAAAAATATCGGCTGCTCCGCTACTAAATCCTAGTGGATTATCCACATCACCCTCTGATAACATCGTAAACTCTATACCTGATTCTTTAATCAAGGCTGCCAATTCGCGTGTCGTAAGTACGGCATCCACATTTGGCATGTCGTCTGATACTAACTCATCACGAGAAATCTCAAATTTTTTCGCTGTGCAAGGCATGATAGATACAACAAACATTTTCTTAGGATCGACATTTATTTTTTGTGCATAGTATGACTTAACTAAAGCACCAAGCATCATATGCGGTGATTTACAGGTCGAAAGCAAATGCAAATACTGCGGAAAGTTATGTTCACAGTATTTAATCCAACCTGGTGAACAGGAAGTGACCATTGGCAGTAAATTCTGATCGTTGATCATTGCATTCTCAAGTCGACCTAAAAACTCAGTTCCTTCTTCAATAATGGTTAAGTCAGCAGCGAAATTCGTATCGAATACATCATCAAATCCGATATCACGCAAAGCACTGAATAGTTTTCCAGTAACAACAGTTCCAGCAGGATAACCAAATTCTTCTCCAATTGCAACTCTAACTGCAGGCGCGACTTGAACGACAGTATGAATATCTGGGTTACTTAATGCCTGCTTTACAATAGAGATAGCATCGGTTTCCTTCAAAGCATCAACCGGGCAAACCAACGTACATTGCCCACAGTATATGCAATCCGTATCAGCCATGTTCATTTGCTGTGCGACGGAGATCACTGTATCAAATCCTCGGTTTTGAGCATTTAAAATCCCAACACCCTGTATTTCATTACACACACTGATACATCTGCGACACAGGATACACTTGTCCATATCACGTGTAATCGAGACTGTTGTCTCACTCTTACGGTGGGACTTGGTGTTATTAAAACGGCTTTCAGTAATTCCAAGGGTCTTGCCAAGGGCTTGTAGTTCACACGTCAGATTTCTTGAGCAGCTCAAACACTGCTGCTTATGATCAGACAACAACAGTTCATACAACACTTTACGCATTTTTTGAACTTTTTCTGTGTTGGTTTTAACAATCATCCCTTCTTGAGCCATCGTAACACAGGCTGCTTGAAGTGTTTTTGCTTTTTCAACTTCAACAACGCACATTCTACACGTTCCGAAATTGCACACTTCATTAAGTTTGCATAAACTAGGAATATTGATGCCATTAAGTCTTGCTGCCTCAATAATGGTCGTATTATCCTCTACATAAACTTGTTTATTATTGATGGTAAGATTGATCATGGCTATTACCTCCGATCACAATGAAGGCATCGCATAGCTTCTGCCATCGCATTAAGTTTGTGATACCCCAGTACAACTTCATCAAAACTTTCTGTTCGCTTAT
>DITO01000073.1 GCA_002422065.1 Erysipelotrichaceae bacterium UBA6182
AAGTTGCGATTGTTTCTTCTATTTTCTCTAAGATTTCGTTCATTTTGATTAAGTTTTCACACTTCCTCCGTTAAATTTATATTCTACTTATCGGCATTTTACTTAAAAAACTTTAATAATTTGTTGTATTTATGTTAAATCTCTTCCTTTCCACGCTCAAAGTCTTTTAAAATCCTAAGAGAATCTTCTTCTTCAAACCGGCTCTTTCTTGATTTTCCAAATCTATCTCTAATTTTAATCTTTTTCTTTGATTTGTTGCTATGATCTCTTTTTTCTCTTGCATCTTCCTCAAAATCATCGTGGAACATCCTAATCTCCTGAAATATTATTCTCTGGCAAATATTTTCCATGTTTCGTGCAATCAAAACCACCAAAATTCGATTTGTAATTTAATTTATGTCCACAATGGCAACAAACCATTTCAACTTGTGGCGGAAATGAGTTCATGACCAATCCGGTTGAGTGCATACAGTGCAAGCCAATTGAGCAGTCTTCTTGGTTGTCTATAGTGCTTGATTTATCTCTTCCTGGGCATGTGTTACAATCTGAGTGGTCGTAATAATCATCATTTCTATTAAAGCATTGTCTTGTGCAGGACATTTAAAGCCTCCAGTTCAATTTCACATACTATAATCACAATAAATTCTTTTGTCAAGCTAATTAAAATATCTTTTCTAGCCTATACAATCACTTATCGGAATATTTCATTAAAAACTTTAATTTATTTTGTTTCTTTAGTTGACTTTTCTCTCCTAGTGATTACTTTTCATTTAAGTTTTCGGCAGAAATGCCGATAAGGTGATATAAATCTGAAAACCAACGGTTCTTATTCAGCGTTCTAACCGTGAATCTTATTACATTGATTCAAAAGTAACCTGTGTAGAAAAACGAACGAGTCAGGCTTTGAGGGCGGCTATAAACAACACTTTTGACGGCATACATTCACCAATGGTTTATTTTAGATTGGTGAGCTAGAGCGGCGTTGCTACTCCGATATTGTGGCGTGTTGATATTGACTTTAGTAGTACTTATATTTGTAGTATAAGTTTATAATTAATTCTTATAAGAGCTTATTTAAACTCCAGTCGCTTGTATGCTAGAGTATAAGCCCTCTAGGAATAATACGCCCTTAAAAGTAAATAAGGAGAAAGATATGTTCAACTATCTATGTAGAAAATGCAATACAGTGTTTAGCTCAATCCAAGGGACAATAGCTAATGTCTGCCCATGTTGTGGTGGAGATGCTGTGAGGGTGGAATGAAAAGAGTAAAGAAATGGATTAATAATTTAAAAATAAAGTATGTCCAGTCAAGATGTTCGCATGAATTTAATTTAGAAGATTTATGCTATACAAATATAAAACCTATTGAGCGACCATCGAAAAATAGTACATATGCTGATTGGGAGAATTATTATTCTAAAAGTTATGTGGAAGATGCTCACACAAAGAGGGTTTTCTGGTTTTGCAGAAAATGCAACAAATTTTATTACGCCCATTGTGGATTAGATATTTTAAGCCATGGAATTATGACAAGAGCTGGTGATCAAGATGAAAACAATTATATTCGAAGGGGCTACAGATAATTGCACCGCAGAACAAGCTATAGTCCATCAAAGAATAGTTGGATTAGAATCGTACGGCAAGGTGTACGAAAGTGACGAAGAAGCATTGGACGCTTTTATGAACTCATTCAATTGTTGGTTTGAAGATGAAAACTAAAATAGCCTCATTCCTTATTTTACTATTTGCCTTGAATCTAAATCAAGAGCCTATAGACACATCCTCACAATTCTATCCAACACAGCCAAAGCAGGAATCTAAGAAACAAATGTCAATCTATCCAAACTTCACACTTGACATTTCTGAGATAAATGGTAATAGTGAGTTGACTGGTGGCAGTATAAGATTAAATTTTAGATTTTAGGATGACTATGAAAGAGGGGATTAATGTTTTAAGTTTGTTTGATGGAATGAGTTGTGGACAGATAGCATTAGAAAGAGCGGGGATAAAAGTTAAAAATTATTTTGCTAGTGAGATTGATAAATACGCCATTAAGGTAACTCAATCCAATTACCCAAATACGGTTCAGTTAGGAGATGTGACCAAAGTAAATAGTTCTAATCTACCCAAAATCGATTTGTTGATTGGCGGGAGTCCATGTCAAGGATTCAGCTTTGCCGGGAAACAATTAAACTTCGAGGACATCAGAAGCAAATTGTTCTTTGAGTATGTTCGACTTTTAAAAGAAATCAATCCTAAGTATTTCTTACTTGAAAATGTTAGGATGAAAAAAGAAAGCAAAGATATTATTTCTGAATATTTAGGAGTAGAACCGATTGAGATAAATTCTGCTTTGGTTTCTGCACAAAATAGGAAGAGGTTGTATTGGACAAACACTCTTAATGTGGGACAACCAGAAGATAAAGGAATTTTACTCAAAGATATTATCGAGAATGGACTTATTGATAGAGACAAAAGCTATTGTGTAGATGCGAATTATTTTAAAGGCGGGAATCTGAAAAGTTACTTTTCAGATTGTAGAAGACAATTGGTTTTTGAGAAGCCTCATGGGTGGAATAAGGGTGGAGTACAAGAGAAGGATAAATTTGGATCACTAAGAGAATGCACTAGCGGGAATTATGCTGTATATGACAATGTTGAATGGAAATATAATAATGATAAACCGTCCTGTTTAGACAATAAGGCAAAAACATTACGGGCCAGTGCCGGTGGAAAAACGAGAGAGGTTGGCGTATTTATTGATGAAAATTTAAGATGGAGAAAACTCACCCCAATCGAGTGTGAAAGATTGCAAACAGTTACAGATAATTATACAAATCATGTTTCAAATGCCCAAAGATATAAAATGCTGGGAAATGGTTGGACGGTAGATGTAATCGCACATATTTTTAAAAACATAGAGATTTAACATGGGAAAATGTGCCAAACAAGATATCGTAGCAATCATAAAGAATGGAAATAAGATATTTATAGGAGCTAATTCTTGTGACAATCCACAATCTGTTTGCCCTAGAGACAATATGCCATCCGGTGTTGGATATGAGTTATGTAAATCTATATGTAAGCAAGCTAATCACGCTGAAGTAAATGCTTGTATAAATGCAGGAGATTATTCAAATGGAGCAACCTTATATTTAATTGGACATGCTTATTGTTGTGATGATTGTAAAGAATTTATGAAAGCAAGTGGAATAAAAGAAATAATAATTTTATAGGGAAAATAAAAATGAGAGGAATCGGTTGTAAATATCTAGGTGGGACAAAACTTCTGAAATATGTTGTCCATAGGAATAAATACAAATGGGATTCAAAGCCTAAGTATCAACCTGAGAAAGATAATAAAGAACCAACTTTGTGGCCTCTTGTATGGGCTTTATTTGGATTCATATTCATTGTATCACTATTAAAATAACCTTGACATCCTCCTGAACATTTCCTATAATTATAACAAATAGGAGGTGATAGTTATGGTAGGATTCACCTATAGGCAAATGAATAAGAATATAAACAATCCTTCTCCTCCAATGCCAGGGTGGTTGAAGGCTGTACTATGGATATTGGCGATCATAGGGCTGTTCGGCTTATTGTAGGATTTGAACCTTTTCAACCAGAAAATAAATATTATAATATTTTGACATCCAGTGTTCTGAATCTGGTTTATTTACTACGTTAAGACCCCATACCCCATATAAGATTGGAAATAGATTATGAACTTTCCGACACGAAAAGATTTTGATTGCTGGACTCATTACAATGTAGCCAAATGGATTTATAAAGACGGGAACCTCTACAACATGACAAAGAAATTTATGAAAAACAACACCCGCAGTCTTTCACAATCTGCTTATTATATGTTTGAGAAGTTAAAATCTTCTGGCGAATTGACAACTCCAGAAGGGGTGAAGTTTTCTGTGACATCTATTATGGAAACAATGCTCTATATTTTAAACAACGACGATTAATTTATTTGACTATTTTTAGATTATACCGCATTTAGAATCTTGTTTATTTCCTACGTTATATCCAATATCCATGTGTAAGATTGGATATAACCTGTGTATTATATTTATTGAGTTGGGTTATAACATAGAAGTTATCTGGTAACATGCAATGTGTTACTGTGAAGAAGAGAAGTTATAGTGTCCGGTTAAAGCAGTTACCGGAATTGAAGTGTTTTGAATTTGAAAATATAAAAATCTTGTGTGTGATGCTAGGCCTCCCATATAGGGGTGGGGGTGTTCGGTAAATAAAGGGGTATACCCTCTACCTCTATACCCCCTATAGCCACATTCCCTCAGTCACAGTAGCGCACCATGCCACGTTTACACATTCCCCTATACTTCCCTACCCTATCACCTCAGCACGCCACCTTGCACGCTCTATGACCCCTAGAACGCGATGCGACTTTGTATGCCCTGTTATCGCTACACACTAGTCACGATACTATAACCTTGCATCATTATAGGCCGTTGTCCCTGCTCTACAACATGTCAAGCATTGCCTCAGTCTGCACCCTATCACCATACACTTGACTCGATACAACATACAGAGAGCCATGCTCTACTACCTACCCTAACAACGCCTTGAATAACCCTTCATAGATAGCCACCACTTGACGAGCCTTTGCCTTACACATGCCCAAATCTATCAAACGGCAATACACATGCAGCGGGTTGATATAGTGCCTTACTGTGTCCAGTGTGCTTATATGTAGTGTGTTGGTTGTCATGGCTTGTTCCCTCCTCTTGTTCCTATGTGATCTAACTCTCCTCTTTACTTTATTATATTAAATGATAGGGCGATTGTCAATGGGTATTGCGTCATTAAACTTATTCATTGATATCGTATACTTATATTTATTCGACAAATTAAATACATTTCTTTAAACAAAATACTTGACACTGTTTGTGGATATGGTAAAAAGAAGGCAAGGGAAGTGATTGAGTTAATCAAATAGAGGAGATAAGGACATGAAACTTGAGCAAATAGATATTGAACTTCAGACGATAATCACAGTAAAAGCCATTGGTGGGGGTGTGCATCTCACGCCTAGTATGGTATTAGATGCATTAGAGGCCGATGGATACGAATTAGGTATAAATGAAATTATTGCCGTAAATAATTACGTTGCCAAAGTCAGGGCGGCAGCCCTTGAAATTATGTGGAGAATGTGAAAAGAGAAGCAAGAGGCACAATACATATCGCAAGAACAAACACGGAATGAGGTACTAAACCATGCCAAACCATTGCACATACAGAGATTGCCCGAAATACCTTGTTTGCTCAGTTAAGATTGAGCCGGGATGTATTCCGGTTTGTCGCCCAGTAGGAAATGGGGAGTTGATAAATATTGCAGCTCAGATATTAACAGCTTTATACATTGCATAATAGGTGAGTTATGATACCTAAAAGCGTGCCTAAAAAATTACAAGCTGTTATCGCCCATTGGGATGATGAAAGAACCATTGAAAATGGCATTATCATTATGATTAAGAGCGGGTATAAATGGAATTTCGACGATCATGGCTTGCATGTGCGTGGGTATGATACTGTCAGGGAAGCAATAGACGATCTGCGGGACGTTGTGCCTTGCGATTGCGAACAATGCAAATAGGAGGACTAAACAACATGAAAAGCAAATACTATCAGGCCAGAATAAAAGGTACAGAAAAATGGATTAGGCTATTGACTTACTTTCCCGATTCTGATAAATATCTATGTAGAACGGGAAAACGGAAGGAGTATTTTTGGTCAGACGAATTAGCGGATTTTTGTTAGAAACATTAATATAACTAAATGAGGATAGGAAAATGAAACAGACAATTAATGAATACGATTTTACGGAAGCTTTCAGAAAAATCAGGCCAAACAATTTCAGTTATGTCGGTCTAAAAGCACTGTTTGATTATCTGGAAGAGTACGAGGAAAGCACGGGCGAAGAGGTAGAGCTTGACGTTATTGCCTTGTGCTGCGAATACTCAGAATATACTGACCTTGAAGAATTTCAGAAAGCCTATTCAAGCGACTATGAAAGCATAGAGGATATTGAGCGGGAAACTACCGTCATTCGTATTGACGATGATTCTTTCATCATTCAGGATTTTTAGAGGAGAAAACACCATGAAAACATTAAAACAGGTTGCGCAGGA
>DITO01000113.1:0-468 GCA_002422065.1 Erysipelotrichaceae bacterium UBA6182
CCTGTAGTCGGCACCATTTGTACACGAAGCCTTATAAACAAAGGCTTTTTTGATGGTCAAAAGGGTCAGGTGTAACAAAAGTGTAACACTTTTTAAAAAGAGTACCTAAAATGCAGGTTCAAATAACACCAATTGTGTATAGTAATAGTCAATTATAAAGGTAGAATAATAGTAACGAACTTTATCAATCTACTAGCATTAGTTTGTAATTTGCATGTGCTGAGAAATTAAGTTGGAGTTACTATGATTTGACTGCAATTAGAATAGTGATTTGAAGTCAAAGCAGAGATAATAGTAAATTTTGATTAAGAGTATGTTGTGAATAGTCACTAAGGAGGTAAGATTTGAAGAACAAAGAAATTCAACTTGAAATAAGAAAAAGAAAACAGAACAATAATATTAAACTATCAAAGTTGATTGATTATGAATTATCCAATAGGGTCCTTACTCTAAATCTTAATCATCCTT
>DITO01000113.1:549-8411 GCA_002422065.1 Erysipelotrichaceae bacterium UBA6182
AACTGCAAGGAAGCCGTTACTGACTTCATGACTCAGAAATTTGTTGATCCAGTCATGAATGTTCCAAGTCGAAACCGTGGACCAGTAATGAAGAGTGAAGGTGAACGATTAGTAGAGAGTCTTTTTATTAATCAGAACGAACCATATTATTCAGAATTGAAGACATTAATAGGTGCAGACTATATTCTTAACCAAGTACCCGTGGGTCTATTTCAGAGTAACGTCAAGAATGATAATAAGATTTTCACAGGTGGTTCTAGTGCAATAGATCTACTAGGATTTAAAGGTGAAGATATCATTCATCTTATTGAGTTGAAGACTGAAAATAATATAAAATTAGGCGTCCTAAGTGAATTTCTATTCTATGCCTTTATTATGCAGGGTTTGTTTATTTCTAAAGACATCAACTATTCGAAAGCAGAGTTTCCAGATTCCTTTAGTCAGTATGCAAGTCTTTTGAGAAGAGGTACTGTAGACAAAATAAGTGGACACCTGCTTTGCGAAAACTATCATCCTTTATTAAGCAATGAAGTTATTGCATTACTCAATCTTGGCTTAAGGAAATTCAATATTTCATTAGAACGACTAAAGTACAGCTATGACAAAAGTAAACAAGTCATTTCTAAACTACAAAGACTATGAAAATAACGATTCATCGTGGAACTCATCAAATTGGTGGGACAATCACAGAAATACAATCCGAGAAGGCAAGAATCTTTATCGATATGGGGGAAGAACTACCTAATGAAGATAAGCCAAGCTCTCCTATAGAAATTGAAGGAGTTATGACTTCTAATGTTAACTGTGATGCAGTTTTCTTTACACATAATCACGGCGATCATATCGGTATGTTCTCCCGAATCAACAAGTCTATTCCGCTCTACTTAGGTGAAGCATCCAAAGAAATCTATCTAACTTTACAGAAATATTTAAAATCAACACACCTTAACCACCTTGAGCAAATAATCACTTTTAAAGCTATGGACAAGATAAGCATAAAAGATATCACCGTGACGCCTTTGTTGGTCGATCACTCTGCTTATGACGCTTATATGTTTATTATCGAGTCTGATGGTAAGAAAATCTTACATACAGGAGATTTCAGAAATCACGGTTTCAAAGGTAAGGGATTACTAAAAATGTTGAGTGTTTATGCTAAGGATATAGATCTTTTGATTACCGAAGGAACAACACTGTCTAGAAGTTATCAAACTGTTTTGTCGGAATCAGAATTGAAGAATAAGGCAGAGAAACTGCTGAGTGAAAAGAAGTATGTGTTTGTATTGTGTTCTTCAACCAACATAGATCGGATCTCAGCTTTTTATCAAGCTAATCCACACGGTAAGTATTTTGTCTGTGATGAATATCAGAAAGATATACTGGGTATCGTTGAGAAACATGGGGCAAAGTATACTGACCTGTATCAATACAAAAATGTGCATATCTATAGTTCAAAGTTAGTATCCATTTTAAAAGCGCAAGGCTTCTGCATGCTGGTTAGAAACAATCCTAAGTTCGCAAAAATTATGAAGCAATTTGATCCAGCTGAATGCTTAGTTATATATTCTATGTGGCAAGGTTATTTAGAAGGCAAAAATAATGACTTGAAGGACTTTCTTAATGATTACCAATGGATATCTCTACATACGAGTGGTCATGCGAGTCAAGAAACTATTCAAGAGGTTATTGGGCTACTCAATCCTAAAGTAGGTGTAATTCCTATACATAGTGAAAATCCTGAGATGTTAAACCATCTGAGGGTATCAAGTAGAGTTATAATGCTTCAAGACAAGGAAAGTTTTGAATTGGATTAATAGAAGAGAGTTTAACCACCCGCTCTTATCAATTAAGAGAGATTACAATATAATCTAAAATAAACAGAAGCTTTTCTTTTGCATAATCTAAGCTTACTAGTACGTTTGAATTCTACCTGTGTACATCTCACATCAATCACGAAATAATATATATAGATAGACACAAGCTATCTAAATGGAGGTGTCTGATGGAAGGTCTCATAATCATCGCTGTTATTCTTGGAATCTGGTATTGGTTAGGTTATACATCACTGACTCAAATCATTCGAAATGAGTCTGGTGATCCGTCTTCTACTGTGTCAGTAAAAGAAGTTATCATATACATGGCACTGTCATTAATAGCTGTTCATGCAGCAGAAGAACTTGTTAGAAAGTTAAAGAAGTGAGGATTCTACACAAAGGAATCCTCTTTTTTTTGATGCTCAGAGATGGACATTGTAGTAGGAAAGTATGAATAAGACTCAGGGCATTTGAATGGTCTCAATAGGAGCTCCACGTCACACGATTGCCACTTAATAAGCATTAATACTCGTCAAACAAGAATGTGTGACGTGGATTGAATACGGAGACCGTGGTGTGTTTTAACTCACACAGCTTATGAAGAATGTCTTGATGTGTCTGTTTAATCTCGTTGCTTACTCAGAATTAGTAACGTATGGTGTATAGCGCTAAAGAGTGAGTAGAGGTATAATCGAGATAATAATATATTCGTTTATTTATGTACGTTATAGGTTTATTCTTTTTTAACATAATATTCATCTGTGTGGTTCATAATTGAGCTTAAGGGTTTGCAAAGTCACATTCTGCATAATCTAGGAGTTCAAAAGGGGCGGGGACATGGATTTCCTAGAGTACTTGAGTGTGCAGCACAAGATTGTGCTCAATCCTCAACAAAAACAGGCAGTGTTGACGATCGATGGTGCGACACTGCTTCTTGCCGTGCCTGGAAGTGGAAAGACGACGGTTATCATCACACGACTAGGAAACATGATCTTCAACCACCAGATCCCTCCTGAGCACATTTTAAACATAAGCTTCAGCAGAGCATCAGCACGTGATATGAAGTCGAGATTCATAAGGTTGTTCGGACCTGATCCGGATGATCGTGTCGAAATCAGGACGATCCACAGCTTCTGTCTCAAGGTGTTGAAGGAGTGCTACAGTGCTGATAATAAGGTGGTCCCAAAGCTTATTGAAGATAACTTCTCTAGGATTAAGAAGCTGTATGTTGAGCAGACAAAAAAGTATATTGGGGATGAAATCATAAAGGAGATCATCCAGAAGATCAGCTACAGCACAAACATGCTTCTACAACCTGCACAAATCAGTGAGATTAGTGTGGCTGGGTGTGACTTCAAGGAGATATACAAACAATATCAGGAGATTAAGGAGAAGTCTGGAGTCATTGATTTCGATGACATGCTTCGTATCGTCTATGATCTCTTTAAGGATAGACCGGATTACTTAAATCGTTATCAAGAACAATTTCGATACATCAACTTGGATGAAGCACAAGACACTTCATTTCTTCAGCATGAGATCATTCGTCTCTTGGCACAAAAATATGGCAACATCTTCATGGTAGGCGATGAGGACCAAAGCATCTATGGATTTAGAGCCGCCTTCCCCAAAGCGTTGCTTAACTTTCAGCAGACATACTCGAATGCGAATGTGCTGAAGATGGAACGGAATTATCGTTCCACGAAGAGCATCGTCAATGTCGCAAACAAGTTCATCAAGCAGAACAAGGAAAGATTCGACAAGGACATGTTCTGTGAAAATGAAGAAGGAACACCAATCAACCATCTTGATTTAAATGATTTGAGTGAACAGTACAGCTTTATTGTCAACCAAATCAAGAGCATGAGTTCAGATAAGAACTTGGCCATCCTTTATCGAAACAACGATTCTGCGGTTCCCCTTGTGGACACCTTGGAACGAGCAGGAATACACTTCTCCATAAGAGAGAACACACCTACATTCTTCACGCACTTTGTCACCAATGACATTTTGGCATACATCAAATTGGCGATTGATGGTTCTGATATTGCATCCTTTGAGAAGATCTATTATAAATTGAACCTTGGCTTATCGAAGAAGATGCTCGAGTTCGTCAAACAGAACCCCAAAGGTAACGTGTTCAACACCCTTGTTAGATTCCCTGGCATGGAGAAAACAATCATTTCCAACATCAAGAGTCGTCAAACTGATTTCGAGAATATGGGTCGCATGAAGCCCCTTGATGCACTTAGATCCATTGAGACCAAACTAGGCTACACTTCAATCTTGAAAGGTTTGGCGAAACAAGGTTACTCATTCGAAACGCTGATGCAGAAGCTCAACACTTTGAAGAACATCGCCGCGAAGACGTTTGATAACAAGAGCTTCCTTGAGAGAGTAGGTAAACTTCAGGAGATCATGGAGACCTATGGAATCAATGAGAGTAAGGTAACCTTATCGACTGTTCACTCCAGTAAGGGATTGGAGTTTGATATCGTAATCTTGATTGATGCGATCGATGGTCAGTTTCCATCGTCTGAGAGTATTCGACTTAAGGAAGAGGAGGAAGACGCTTCTCTTTATGAAGAAGAGACAAGGTTGTTCTATGTTGGGATAACACGTGCTCGAAAAGAACTGATTACAGTGTCTTCAGCTAAGTTCTATGATCAGCAGATTAGGATGTCGCGTTTCATTGATAATCTAAAGCCGAGATTAGTTCAACAGCAAACAAGCTATGTTCAAGACACAACAGGTTATAAACCATACATAAGACATACAAAGGATAAAGCTACTGTTGAGAAGGAAATAAGAAATTATAAGGTGGGGACTAAAATAAGTCATAATACCTTCGGTGTAGGCGTCATTACAAGCATATCGGGAGTAACTGCAGAAATTATGTTTAACAAGAGTGGTTATAAAAGGCTCGATCTCAAGATGTGTGTAAAAGCTAGAATCATTATAAACGTTTGATCAATCTAGAGTGGGGTAAATGTCTATGAACAGTTATAAAGAATTAGTAGATAAGTATAAGGATTATTTGAAATCTTCAGAAGCATTAGCAGTTTATCTAGTAAAATCATATGTTCGTCAAGTTGATACAAGAAATAAATGGATAGATATTGTGAATAGTAGTACTTGGGAACATAGGTCGGGTAAAACAGCGTTTAATTACATAATTATTGAGGTTTTCGATAGAATGAAACATCCAATTTATCCAAAAAGAACTGATCAAATGGATGATTATGGATACAGACAGATTTGTAAGGCTATTACTTGGGAGGTTTCTCATGACGATATTAGAGATCAACGAGAAAGAGGAATTAGAGGTCAACTTTTTCTTACAATAGTTCCAATCTATAATAAAAACAAAGGAAAAAAAGTAGTCATTGAAAAACCTTTCTGGAACGAGGAATATGGTGGCTATGATTATACTGGCAACGTACCAACGACAACAAAGAAAATCGAAAAAGATATGGAACCTGATTGGGATTACTTCGTTAAGGCTTGCAAGCAAATAACGGATGTGGATGTTGACAGAATTACTAAGTATTTCGATTCGTACATTTTGCCTAGGATTCATCAAGAACGAAATAATCGTATTAAATGGTACTTTGTTGATTATGGATCAAACAAAAAACAATCAAGAAAGATAAACTCGTTAAAAGAAAAGAATGAATTGAAACATAGAGAAGGCTTACTTCAAAAAGATTAAGAGCTACTATGAGTGTGGAAGAAAAGAGAAATCTGACATAAGGTAGACTAAGTTCGTTGAACTGGGAAGTTCTTAACAGGAAACACTTACTCGTGTACATCACGTATCATTCGCGAAATAATATGTATAGGTACTAGTGATCTCAAAGGAGGCATCTGATGGAAGGACTCATAATCATCGTTGTTATTCTTGGAGTCTGGTATTGGTTAGGGCATGCATCGCTAACTCAAATCATTCGAAATTAGTCCGGTAATCCGAACGCAACCGTGACAGTCAAAGAAGTGATTATATACATGGTGCTGTCATTAGTAGCCGTTCATGCAGCAGAAGAACTTGTCAGAAAGTTGAAGAAGTGAGGATTCTAGTTGATGGGATCCTCTTTTAATTTGGTGCAAGAGAAAAACATATCAGAAGAAAAATAGGCATGAACCTTTATGATAATTGCATGGTCTCACCAGGAGCTCCACGTCACAAGATTACCTATTGGTAAGTATTCATACTCATCAAACTAGAATGTGTGGTGTGGATTGAATACGGAGACCGTGGTGTGAATTATAAGATTAAGGATATATTATATTATCATGTTTAAAACATTAATATAATTTTAGTCCAATTTTGGTAATCTTAAACTGCCTTTCTCAATCTTATGTATTGTTTCTACAGCTCTAACTTTTGCTTGTTCAGATATTGTATAATTTGAATTAACTATCTGTCTTAGTGCATATATAACTTTATCAGCTTTAATAATTCGATAAATTGCAAGAACTCTAGTATTAGTGCCATCATTACCTTTATCATAAAATCCAACTTGATTCTTGTATAATCTATCAACAATGTCATTTTTTGTAAAACCATCTTTTATTAGAATTAATATATGTTCCATATACAAACAAATAAAAGCCTTGCCGGCATTACAAATATCTTGGTTTATTTTATCATTACTTCTATCTATTCTTTCCATGTATTTCACCTCTATTTATTGCAAGTTTAGCATAAATTGATGATAGATTATTAATCAAGCTAAAGAGTAAATAAAGATACAACCGAGTTAGTTTGAAAGTCAATACGTATGGTCTGTACTAAAGTAAGTAATTCTGCGATTATATATGATAATTCAGTATTATCAGAATGGAAATAAAGAAATCAATTCACTTAGATATCTTTTACCCATCGACATTACCTCTTTCAATCATTACAGTAAAAAGCCTACAGGGTTAACACTTTTTAAACGTGTTTACTCTATAAGGTGCAATTTATTATTTCTGATTTTCTTGATGAAAATATTGACATATTATTACTAAAGGTATATAATTATAATATATGAAAAATAGATTGTAAAGTAAATAATTCAAATTTCACAATAAAATCACAATCAGACATTACATACTTTGTTTTGTGTCTTAATTGTTAAATTGAAAAATGATCTTTACGCAAGGGAAATCCATTAATACAAATGGTTTTCCATTGTGCTAATGATTTTTAAATTTGCGGTGTTGATTTTCAATGCGCTGTGAATTCGTGGAAGGAGGTGCATACGAAATTAAAGATTAAATTGAATTATGCTTTTTGATTGTATAGCATACACGATTTTCAATGTACCAAACCCTGATGTTTAGCAAAGGCTACTTGGAGAGTCTTGTTTTACTCCAAAATGTACCTACTAGGCGTGGATTGTATTCAACCCACTAATCTCATATTGTTGGACACTTCCTCCGCTTAAAATTGCACAACCGAAAGGTTCAGGACAAAATTTTATGAAATTTTATTTTACTTGTATATGTGATTATGGTTGTTTCATCAATTGCTCGCGTCAATTACATCAGTTCAAAAAAGGCGATGAATTTTGGGCTGAGGTTCGAGACAGTGTTATTGAAACTAAAAATGGTGAATCTTATTTTTTGATTACTAAGCATAATCGATCGAGTCGTAAGGACGATAATTATTATATGACGGCTAATGAGTTAAATAAGCACTTCAATGTTGAAGTAGCGTTCTCATAATTCGTAGTGTAATAATTCGCCAAAAGTGACTATGTAAAGTAGGTTGCCTGTGTAGCCTACTTTACCTCCTTAGTTCGAGCTAATGGTAAAAAATCTTAAATTGTACCTACTAGGTGCTGATTGGATTCAACCATATATAATCTATATTGTTCTGTACCTTCTTCACCTAACATTTCACAACCTAAGGGTTGAGGAGGAAGGTTTTGAAAAGTCTATACGTACGATGCACCACTGACTGCATGGTACTTGAAAAGAATGCTGTTTATGACACGGAATTTAGAAGTGGTGAGGGTTTCTACGCAAGCATACGAGACATTGGTCCAAATTCCGATGGTC
>DITO01000208.1:0-3147 GCA_002422065.1 Erysipelotrichaceae bacterium UBA6182
ATTTCAACCCAACATGCGGATCATGTTTCTCATGAGCAGATTATTTCGGATATTAAGAAGTTTGTCATTGAACCAATTGTCGGTGCAGAATGGGTGGATGAAGACACTAAATATTTCATTAATCCAACTGGAAAGTTTGTCGTTGGTGGACCACAAGGAGATAGTGGTTTGACCGGTCGCAAGATTATTGTCGATACCTATGGTGGTATGGCACGCCATGGCGGTGGAGCATTCTCGGGCAAAGACCCAACCAAAGTTGACCGCTCTGCAGCTTATGCAACACGTTATGTTGCGAAAAATATCGTAGCCGCTGGATTAGCTTCAAAATGTGAAGTTCAAGTGGCTTATGCGATTGGAGTTGCTCGTCCTGTATCAATCTTTGTGGATACTTTTGGAACTGGAATCTTAGCTGATGATGAATTAGCACTTATCATTGCGAAAGAATTTGATTTACGTCCAAAAGCAATCATTGATACTTTACAACTACGTCGTCCACAATATCGTCAAATCGCAGCTTATGGACACATGGGTCGTGAAGATGTTGATGTTGCATGGGAAAAAGTAAATCGTGTGAATGATTTACGTAAATATCTACCTCAATAATGTATAATACTAAGAGAAAGGAAACTTTCTCTTTTATGTTCAAAAACTTTAAACGTGATATCTTCCCACTTGCTTGGCCAATTTTCATTGAAATCGGTCTTTTCATGATAATGGGAAACATTGACGTCGTGATGTTATCACGCGTCGGAGAGACTGTTGTCAGTGCAGTAGGAAACATGAATCAAATGTTTAACCTTACCGCACTTATGTTTAGTGTTGTTACCTCGGCTTCGGCTATTTTAATCTCGCAAAGTATAGGGGCTAAAAAAACAAGTGAGTTACCAACCATTGTTTCACTTGCGTTTGCTCTCAATATTTCGTTTGCGCTTATTCTAGGGCTTCTAGTGATTTTCTTTGGATCATCCTTCCTTTCATTAATCAATGTACCACTTGAATCTATTGTAATCGGACGTGGCTATATGTTGATTGTAGGATCAACACTCTTTGTGCATGCAGGGACACTTGTTTTAACCACAACCTTAAGAGCTCATAAACACACCAAAGAAGTAATGTATATTTCTGTGTTAATGAATGTTTTAAATGTGATTGGAAACTATGCTTTCTTGTTTGGTCCACTTGCATATTTAAATATGGGAGTTGTTGGAGTAGCTCTATCTACTGCAGTGTCACGTAGTATTGGATTACTATTAAATTATCGTTTATGTAATCGATTAGTGCATTTTACTCCAAGAGTAAGGCATTTAAAGAAAGTGACAAAAGACTTGTTTGTGAAAATGATTCGACTTGGATCTCCAGCGGCAATTGAACCATTATCATATCAACTTGTTCAAGTTATCATGTTTTCATATATTAATTCCTATGGTCATGTCGCCATTAATACACGTGTCTATGTTCAAACCGCAACGTGGTTTGTATATCTTGCAGTGTTAGCAATTGCACAAGCAAGCTTAATCATGGTGGGTGAGAAAATTGGTCAAAATAGGACGGATGAAGCACGTAGTATGGTATTTAATAACCTAAAAATATCGCTCATGATATCTTTTACCATGTCACTATTTTTAGCTATCAATAGTCGTTTCTTTATTGGAATGTTTACAGATAATGAAGCTATCTTGCAACTGGCAAGTACCATACTATGGATAGATGTCATTCTTGAAATTGGAAGAACATTTAATCTTGTATTAATCTTATCAGCACGTGGTGCTGGAGATGTTAGATTTCCAATGATTATTGCGATTATTGTCATGTGGATTGTAGGATTAGGTGTAGGAGTGACCTTAGCGACAGTCTTTAATATGCAACTTGTGGGGATATGGATTGGTCTTACATGTGATGAATGGGTACGAGGTCTTCTTATGATGCTTCGTTGGAGAGGTGAAAAATGGAAACAATTCAAAATGGTTTAACATTTAAATTATTAAAGGAACATCCAGAGCACTTTACTGAGTGGTCAACCTTTATCATTAAAGCTTGGGCGAGTGAAGTCACAAAGCCTCTTTATGAAGATCACTTTAAATGGATGATGCAAAGTAATAATGTCATTCCTACTTGGGGAGTATTGCTTAAAGATAATGTAGTGATTGGATGCTGTGGGCTTATTGTGAATGATTTTAATTCAAGAATGGATGTATGGCCATATTTAGCGGCAGTATACATTGAAGAATCACAACGTGGTTATGGATATGCAAAAACCATGATTAAGATCATGGTTGAGCATGGGTTTAAGTTAGGATTTAATGACATCTATTGTGCAAGTGATCTTGTAACATTCTATGAATCATTAGGATTTAAACATATTGGTAAGACATATCATCCTTGGGGTGAAAATGAACTTCTTATGATTAGTTTGCCTGAAGTACCACACAACGATTTGTAGTCTCAATAATCTTTAAATCAAACATGTCAGCAATCACCTGGCATGTTTTTAAACTACATAAAAATACATGGGTTGGATCTTTGGCATAATACCAATGTTTAATCGAAGGGATATCATCATGACGATGGGTTTGAATGAAAAGAAGTCCTTGAGATTTTAAAAGACCTCTTAAACGTTGTAGTTCTTTTTGAGGATAATGAAAGTGTTCTATAACTTCGCTTAGAATGATAAAGTCGTATTTTTGGTGAAGAGATTCATCATTGGGATGAAAAAAAGCATCATAATGATTTAAAGATACTGTATCTTTAAGAAGTTTCTCCATAGCAAACACAGGTCCACAACCAAAGTCTAATCCTATGGATCTTAAAGGAACATGTTTTCTTATTAGAAGGGACAGAGGAGTTAAAAAGTTAAGATAAGGTTCATTATCTAAAGTGTTTTTATGAAGCTTATAGCGATCATGTTCATCACTGTGATTAAGATAAGTCATTGGGTTTCTGACATAGGCATCACATTGAACACAACGCGCAAACTCATAATTTGAATACGTTAAGATACTTTTACATAAAGGGCAGCTATATTTCATGATGTAACCTTATCAAATCAAAAGGTTAACCACAAGTCAAATCATTGACTTTAATGGATAAACACATGATAATAGACTTTGCCTAAGGAGTCATTATGAAAGAATTTATCAATATCGAAAC
>DITO01000208.1:3232-5564 GCA_002422065.1 Erysipelotrichaceae bacterium UBA6182
ATTTTTAGTATTCCAACAATTATTGTCATGATGGATCAAAAAGAAATAGCTCGTGAAGTACGATTTATTCAGTTTGAAAATTTGGAGCGTCTATGTGCGCTAGCGTGTGAAGTATGAATGCCGTTGAAGCAATGAAAGCACGACGTCTAGTACGTTATGCTTATGAAATCTATGATTTAAAACCATGGGATCACAAAGATAAGATAGGGATTATCTTAATCCAACTCAATAATCGTAAAACACCTTATTATGTTGTCTTCTTAGAAGACAGTATTGTGGTACTACCTAATGTAGCAGCACTTGTAGGACTATTTATGAATGCTCAATATGAGCATATGCCTTCAATTCAGCGATTACGTTACCAACAACATCTTCTTTGTACCTTTGTACATCCTAGTGATGTGGATGATGTGATGATGCAACTCTTTACTTCAAGTGAAGCAGTGGTTCGTGAGGATATTCTTCCTATGTTTGAATCAACGATGCCATCACTACTTCCAGATGTGTTAGTGAAGAAAGAAATTGATGTACTTGTGGATGTTTATGTACAAACACTAAGTGCAATTAGAGCAATCTTAGAAGCAGAAGAATCGATTAATTTTGATGAGCAAATGCATCGTTGGAACTTTAGTTATGATGAGAACAAGTGGATATTATCAACACTTGATTTACCTTCATCACAACTGGATGTTGAACCATTAGTGTTAGATGAAGCTTCAAAACAAGTGATTAATAATGCAGAAGTTCTTGATGATGAATGGGAAGTTGATATTGCGTATACAAGTATCATGTTAGAAGCACAAGAAAATCATCGCCAACATGCCATTCGCTTAGGGATGATTGCTCATCATGAAGCTCCTTATATTTTTGCTCAAGGTTTGATTAAAGAAGATAATCATCCTCATCTTCAACTTTTAGAGAGTTTAGTGAATGTCATTAAAGAGCGTGGAAAACCAAAGAAAATCTTCGTTCGTGATCAAATCATGTTAGAAGTGATGACTTCTTTATGTGAAGTAGTCAATATTGAGATTGAGGAAAGTGAAGTCTTGAATACCATTGATATATTCGTTGAAGAATTATCTGATTCAATGATATAAAAAAACAGTTCAATGAACTGTTTTTATTTGGAATTAACGTGATTTGCGATGATATGTGCTGCTTCGTAGAGTTGCTTTTCAGTGTGAGCTGCACTAATCATGCAACGAAGTCTAGCGGTACCAAGGGGTACGGTAGGAAATTGGATAGCACTGATATAAACTCCATCTTTTAAACAGGCTTTTGAGATTGCGACAGCACGAGCTTCATCTTTAATAAGAATAGGTGTAATCGGTGTTTGCGTAGGTAACAGTGTTAACCCTAGTTCTTTACATAATGATTGAAAGTAACGGGCATTATGCCATAATTGATCCACTTGCTTTTGAGAATCCTTAAGAAGTTTAAATCCTTCAATGAGGGGTGCTAACACAGCTGCAGGAAGTGCAGTAGAGAATAGTAGAGGTCTTGCATTGACAATAAGATAATCTTTCATTACTTGTGAACAGGCGACATAACCTCCTACAACCCCTAATGCTTTTGAAAGAGTTCCAATTGTAAAATCAACTTGGCCACTAAGATTAAAGTGAGCTACCGTTCCTTTTCCATAAGGCCCTAAAACACCAGATCCATGAGCATCATCGATATAGGAAAGACAATCAAATTCTTTAGCAACGGATACCAGACTTGGCAAATCAACAATATCACCATCCATAGAAAATACACCATCAGAAATGATTAATGCATGGCGATAGGAAGAGCGATGTTCTTGAAGTAAAGCTTTTAATGCTTTGAAATCATTATGAGGATATACGAATTTCTTTGCCCGTGATAAGCGAACTCCATCAATGATTGAGGCATGATTAAGTTCATCTGAGAAGATAACATCTCCTTCAAGAGCAATAGCTTGAATAACACCTGCATTACATGCAAATCCACTTTGAAAGACAATGGCTGCCTCTTCTTGTTTGAATGAGGCGATATTATTCTCTAGTGTTTCTAGTAAATCATTATATCCTGCAATGGTACGAACTGCCCCTGCACCGACACCATGAGTTTTAATCGCTTCTATTGCTTTATCTTTAAGTGAAGGATGATTAGCAAATCCTAAATAGTTGTTGGAAGAAAGGTTTATAATTTCTTGTTTATTTACAAGGATAATCGCATCATTCTTGCCATCAATACGTGGCGGTAAGGCATAAGATCCACTTTGTTTCTTGTTTTCTACCCATGTTTTGAAATAGTCTTGGTTCATGCTTTATCACTGACTTTCAATACAACTTTGCCACAATTTCCACTA
>DITO01000025.1 GCA_002422065.1 Erysipelotrichaceae bacterium UBA6182
CACAAAAAAATTCAGTGCTTTTACACTGAATCTTCTTTCGGTTTTACAAGTTCTTTAACTTCTCCTACCACAGATCTAAATAATTTCTTTAGTCCTTTAATGTTTTCATTATTTAAATCAAATCGAGATGGACCTTTAGCGCTTTGCTTCTTCATTAGCTGTTCAATGAACCCCCCTTTGAAACGTGTAGGTTCATAAGAGATAATGAATGCATTCGGTTCATACGATTCAATAATATCAAACAGTTCTTTCTCACGAGAACGTTTTGCTAAGATATCGAGCATATAACGAGGACCTTGTTTACCATCCCCCTTAAACACTGTAACACCAAATCCTTGGGAGCGTAAAAAGGCAATTAGGATATTATTCTCTGATTTTATATTAACTTGAACTGAGCGAAATCCAATCGCAATACGATTCTCAATCGCAATACCAACGATAAGGCCTAAGGAAAAACCTAAAGCATAAACAACCATCGCTAAGGTTGATTGATCACCTGAAAGGACTAATGCTAAACCAAATACATAGATGATTGCTTCAAGGAAGCCAAAGAAGGCAGTTAGTAACGTTAGTTTTTTAACCATACAAATAGTTCTAAGTGCAAGCATTGGCACATAACATAACTGAAGAATTAAGATTAAAAGTATATGAGTCATGGTGCTCTCCTAACGATGTCTTTACCACTGTAACAAATTCCCCTAACATAATCAAATATGTATTCACTTCAAATGTACCAAATCAACTTAAATCAATCACCCATTATAGGTGATTGATCATACTTCATTGGATGTTCGTTATATTGGTGGTTATTAAACCAAATTATCTTACAGTAACCCAACTCGCTTAAATATCTCATCCACATACACTAAATGAAACTGTAAACTAAAAGCTTCTTCAATCTCTTCGATTGATAGTATTTCATTATCAATGCAAAGTTGTTTAAAACTTAAATGGTTTTGCCAGGAAGTCATTGCTAGAGGTTGAACTTTATCATACGCAGCTTCACGTGTCCAATCATGACGCTCAATAAGCAGTGTCATTACACGTTGTGCAAACAATGCTCCTTGTGTTAAATCAATGTTTTGAAGCATCTTATCTTCAAAGACGACAAGATTACTTAGAACATTCTTAGTTCGAGTAAGCATGTAATCTAAAAGCATGGTTGCATCAGGAAACATAATTCGCTCAGCACTACTATGAGAAATATCACGCTCATGCCATAGAGCTATGTTTTCATAAGCACTTATCATGTAGCCTCTCATTATACGAGCACACCCAGCTAAGTTTTCACTTGAAATTGGATTGCGCTTATGAGGCATTGCTGATGAACCTTTTTGTCCTTTAGAAAATCCTTCCTCCACTTCACGAACTTCCGTTCTTTGAAGATGGCGAATCTCTAATCCAATCTTCTCACACGTTGAAGCAATCAAAGCAAGCACTGACATGTAATCCGCATGAATATCTCGTTGTAAGACTTGAGTGGACATATTCGAAGAACCAATTCCAAGTTGTTCACACACAAAGTCTTGAAGTCGTGGCGAAGTATTTGCAAAGGTGCCTACTGCTCCACTAATCTTACCAACTTCGATTGCTTTAGATACATGTTCAAAACGCTGTTCATGACGATTTAACTCATCAAACCAAAGAGCAAACTTTAACCCAAAACTTGTGATATCCGCGTGTACACCATGAGTACGCCCAACACAAGGAGTATTCTTATATTGAATCGCTAACTGTCCACATACAATTTTGAGTGCTTGTAAATCCTCTTTTAGAATACTATTAACTTCTTTAAATACAACACCCAATGCAGTATCCACCACATCAGTACTAGTTAGACCATAATGAATCCATCGAGATTCTTCACCTAAGGATTCGCTCACTGCTCGTGTAAAAGCCACCACATCATGGCGAGTAATTGCTTCTAACTCAAGAATACGATCGACATTGAACGTAGCTTTCTTAAGCTTTTGTTGTTCTTCAAGGGTAATCTTACCTTCACCCACATAATAATCAACCACCGCAAGTTCTACTTTAAGCCATGAATCAAAGCGAGCTTGTTCACTCCATAATGCTCTCATGATAGGTCTTGAATAACGATCAATCATACACTTTCTCCTTCACTAACCCAATGTCTGAGCGGTAGAACAAATGCTCACATTGAATATGCTTAATTTGATTATAGACACTATTACGAGCTTTGTCTAAAGTTTCAGCCTTATCCATCACAAATAACACTCTTCCCCCTTGTGTAATGAAGCCTTGATCATACCCCGTCCCCATATGACATACTTCACACTCAACTGCATCAAGTCCTAGAATTGGGTGATGAGTAGTATACTTCTCTGGATAACCCTTGGATGCTAAAACAACACCCAAAGCAAATGATGAATCAAATTCTAATTCACATTGTTCTTTATTGAGAACATTATCAATGACTTGATCAATCGGTGTGATTAGTCTTGAACATAACACTTCAGTTTCAGGATCACCAAAACGAACATTAAATTCAATCGTCTTAACACCTTCTTTTGTTAACATCATTCCCCCATACAATATTCCTTTAAATGGAATACCTTCACTTACCATGGCATTTGCCATCGGTTTCATTATCTTTTCAATGGCTTCATCAATCGCCCATTGTGGAATTGAAGGTACTGGAGAATATGCTCCCATACCTCCTGTGTTTGGTCCTTGATCATGATCATAGGCTCTTTTATAATCCTTCGCTACATCACAAGGAACAACGATATCTTCAAACACAAAAGCCATGAGCGAAAATTCTTCTCCTTCAAGAAACTCTTCCAACACAATATGATTAACATCAGGATGATTAAACATGGTATGAAGTGCTTCTTTTGCTTCTTCATTACTCATCGCAACCACAACACCTTTACCTGCCATCAAACCATCCGCTTTAATAACGATGGGTGCAGGATGACTTAATAAAGCATCTAAACCTTCATCAAAAGAAGTAACATCGACATAGTTTGCGGTAGGAATTTGATATTTCTTCATGATTGATTTCGCAAAGGATTTACTTGATTCAATGCGAGCAGAGGCTGCTCTTGGCCCAAACACATGAATATGTTCTGCTTCTAAAGCATCCACCACTCCAGCAGAAAGTGGAGCTTCTGGACCTACAAAAACTAAATCAACACTATGATTCTTAATCCAAGTAATTAAAGATTTGAAATCCATGATATCTAGATCAACACATGTAGCTACATCTTTCATACCAGGATTTCCTGGAGCTACAAAAACATGACTCACTGTGGGGCTTTTCTTAAAGCATCGTGCTAACGCATGTTCACGGCCACCTTGGCCAAGGATGAGTACTTGTTTCATCCGTGTTTAAAATGGCGAATATGAGTAAATACCATCGCAATTCCTTCTTTTTTACATACTTCAATGGATAATTGATCTTTAATCGATCCTCCAGGTTGAATAATAGTTTTAATACCATACGATGCAGCAAGTTCTACTGTATCTGGCATTGGAAAGAAAGCATCTGAAGCAAGTACCGCTCCTGCTGCATAGGATTGAGCTTGTTCAAGTGCAATCTTAGCTGCCCCTACACGATTACTTTGTCCACCACCTACACCCAATGTCTGACCATCTTTTGCGACCACAATTGCATTACTCTTCAAATGTTTACACACTTTCATAGCAAATACACAGTCATTCCATGTTGATTGATCAAGTTGACCACTGACGACAGTACAATCTTCACGATTAAGTTGTGCATCATCCACACTTTGTACAAGTAAGCCACCCGCAACACGTGTGGAAGTCATCTTATATGGTTTTTCAAAATGTTCATGAGTAATTAAAACACGAACATTAGGTTTCTTCGCTAATAGTTCTAACGCTTCTTGAGTAAACGAAGGTGCACATACTACTTCTAGAAACAAATCAATCAAATCTTGAGCAACTTTTTGATTCACTTCACGATTAAAGACAACAATACCTCCAAAAATACTTACTTTATCAGCTTCATATGCTTTAATCCAAGCTTGTTCAATAGTGTGGGCAATCCCCACTCCACAAGGATTAGTGTGCTTCACAGCAACACAACATGGT
Organism: Erysipelotrichaceae bacterium UBA6182; assembly: GCA_002422065.1. Classification (GTDB taxonomy): domain Bacteria; phylum Bacillota_I; class Bacilli_A; order Erysipelotrichales; family Erysipelotrichaceae; genus UBA6182. The sequence continues at coordinate 4,084 of DITO01000025.1, forward strand.
TCTTCAAACTCACTAAGAAGTGATAAAGCAGCATTGGCATCTTGGATATTATTAAAAGACAAGACTTTCCCTTGAAGTTGAGTAGCATTCGCAATTGAATGAGGTTCACTTAGGATTGTTTTATAGAATGCTGCTTTTTGATGTGGATTTTCTCCATAACGACAATCCATCACTTTCGTGTAGGTTTGTGTTAGTGTTGCTGGGAAATCTTCATCATTTAAAACACTCGCGATAAGAGCATCATACGATGCTGTTGTTTGAAAGACTTTGTTGGCTAGTTTTCTTTTAAAACTAAGTGAAGGCCCTTCACTGTTTGAGCATTCACTGATCAGTTCATCATAATCATTCACATCACAGACAACACACACATCATGATAGTTCTTAGCTGCTGATCTTAGCATTGTAGGTCCACCAATATCAATGTTCTCAATGATTTCTTCAAAAGAAACATTCTCTTTTTTGATGGTAGCTTCAAAAGGATAGAGATTAACAATAACCACATCAATCGGTTGAATGTGATGTTCTAAAAGTTTATTCATGTGTTCAAGATTATCTCTTTGCGCAAGAATACCTCCATGAATCATAGGATGTAGAGTTTTAACACGTCCATCCAACATTTCAGGAAAATGAGTAACTTCTTCAATGGATGTTACTCTAATCCCTGCGTCTTGTAGTGCACTAAAAGTGCCTCCTGTTGAGATAATCTCATAACCAAGACTAACTAATGACTTCGCACAAGGAATGATGTTTGATTTGTTACTGACACTAATGAGCGCTCTTTTCATGGTCTTCCTCCAATAATTTTTGTATCACTTGAACATAAGTTTCTTGTTCAAGTTTACTTATTTTTTGCTTAATAATTTCGACATTGATTTCTTCTACACTAAACTTGCGTTGTGCAATAATCTCGCCCGTATCCATGCCTTCATCCACATAGTGGATTGTAATTCCATATTCTTTTTCATGATGAGCAATGGCTTGTTCAATCGCATGAAGACCTTTATATTTAGGTAGTAATGAAGGATGAATATTAAGAATACGAGAAGGATAAGCATGAACAATAAAAGGAGATAACAAACGCATATATCCTGCTAAGATAAGATAATCTGCATTCCAAGTTTGGCATTGTTCTAGTATTGCTTTATCCATCGCTTCTTTTGAAGCATAATCAGTTCTTGTAATTACTTTTACAGGAACATGATGCAACTGTGCACGATTAATAACATAGGCTTGAGGTTGATCACAGATTAATCCTACCACATGAGCCTTTAAATGTCCTTGCTCACTCGCCTCAATAATAGATTGAAAGTTAGAACCATATCCCGAGGCAAACACAACCATGTTTTTCACAGGAAGTGAACTCCTATTTGATTTGACACTTTTCCTATCACATACGCTTCTTCTTGTACTTCTTGAAGATGTTCTAAAACTTGATTTACATGTTCTGGTTTCACCACAAGCATCATACCAATCCCCATGTTCCAAACTTCATAAAGCTCTAATCGATCAATTTGTGAGTATTCTTCAAGTGTTTTAAAGATTGAAGGTATTGGCCATGATCCTTCATTGATGATCATCCCTTGTGTGTCTTGAAGACATCGTGGTGCATTCTCAATGAAACCTCCTCCTGTAATGTGAGCTATCCCTTGTACAAGTTGCTTTTCAATAAGTGGATAAACAGATTTCACATAAATCTTAGTTGGTGTGAGTAAGGTTTCTAAGAGTGTTGTGTTTTCATAAGGAAGATTAGGATCTAGATTATGATCTTTAAAACATATCTTACGTGCAAGACTATACCCATTAGAATGTAATCCTGAGCTTGCTAAACCAATGACGATATCATCAACACTTACATTACTTGGATCTAGAAGTTGACTCTTCTCTGCTACTCCAACACAAAATCCAGCAATATCATACTCATCTTCATGATACATATCTGGCATTTCAGCTGTTTCACCTCCAATGAGAGCACATCCTGCTTGGACACATCCATCAGCCACTCCTTTAACAATCATTTCAACTACTTCAGGTTTGTTCTTTCCTAACGCTAAATAATCAAGAAAGAATAATGGTTTAGCACCTTGGGCTAAAACATCATTCACACACATAGCCACCACATCAACCCCGATTGTATCATGACGATGTGCCATAAAAGCAAGTTTCAGTTTAGTCCCTACCCCATCGGTTCCACTCACAAGAATTGGATGTTTCATATTTAACTCACCCAAATCAAAACATGCGCCAAAAGAACCTAATCCATGCATCATACCTTTAACTCGTGTTCGCTCAATGTGTGATGTAATCCGCTTTACCGATTCATACCCAGCATGAATATTAACACCAGATTGTTGATACGCTTGACTCATAATTTTCCTCAGAACTTTCCATCTTTATTTGCTTCTGCTAAATCATCATACAGATGTGTAGGATATTTCTTAGTAAAACATGCATGACAAACCTTGTTGTGCCCTAATGCTTCAGTTAAACCTTCCATAGAAAGGAATGCTAATGAATCAGCCCCAATAAGTTGTCTTAGTGATTCAACTGAATGTTGAGCACTAATAAGCTCATCCATCGTCGATGTATCTACCCCATAAAAACATGGAGCAATAATTGGAGGTGATGCAATACGAACATGCACTTCTTTTGCACCTGCTTCCTTCAACATTGATACAATACGCATTGATGTCGTTCCACGAACAATTGAATCATCAATTAAGATTACTCTTTGATTTGCAATGACACTTCTCACTGGAGCAAGTTTCATCTTAACTCCCTTCTCACGAAGTTCTTTTGAAGGTTCAATAAATGTACGTCCACTATACTTATTCTTAATTAATCCAAGCTCATAGGAAAGACCCGTGGCTTCTGCATACCCACTAGCGGCTGATAATGATGAATCAGGGACTCCAATCACTATGTCTGCTTCCACATGAGACTCTTTAGCTAATTGTCGCCCACAGGCTTTACGAGCACGATGAACATTAATTCCACTAAGATCACTATCAGGTCTTGAGAAATAGATATATTCCATTGCACAGATCTTTTCTTGAACATCTGGACTATAACTAGAGCTATGAATTCCTTCTTTATTAATAATCACAATCTCCCCAGGTAAAATATCACGAACAAATGTCGCACCTACTGCATCTAAGGCACATGTTTCACTTGCGACCACATAACCTCCATTAAACTGTCCAATCGAGATGGGTCTCAATCCATGTTTATCACGCATGGCATACAGTGTATCTTTTGTAAGTAGTAAGAATGCAAATGCTCCTTCAAGATAAATCAATGCTTCCTTGATAGCTTCTAAGCGATCACGTCGTGTTTCTTTTTGAATTAGATGCGCTAAGATTTCAGAATCAGATGAACTTTGAAAAATAGTACCAGAGCGCTCAAGTTGTGTCTTCAATTGTCTTGAATTAACGATATTCCCATTATGACATAATGCAAAATCACCACTCCCATGTCTAAATAGAAAAGGTTGAACATTTAATAACCCACCACCCCCGGTAGTAGAATAGCGAACATGTCCAATGGAATGTTGCCCACTCAACTTCTTAAGTACTGATTCAGGAAAGACAAAGCGAACATTCCCTTCATTCTTTATTCCAAGTAAACGTTCTTCATCACTAACCACCATGCCTGCCCCTTCTTGACCACGATGTTGTAAAGCATGCAACCCATAATAAGTTAATTCTGAAGCATTGTGGACATTGAAAACACCAAAGACACCACATTCTTCATGCAGTTCTCGCTCATTAAGAATCATGAGAAAACCCCTCTTTTAAGCGATTAAGAATTTCTTGATAAGCATCTTCAACGTTTCCTAAGTCACGTCTAAAACGATCTTTATCAAGTTTTCTTTGAGTTTCTTTATCCCATAAACGACATGAATCTGGAGATATTTCATCTGCTAATACAATTTCATTATTAGGTAGTATCCCAAATTCAATCTTAAAATCCACTAACGTAATTCCAATGGAGTTAAAGAGTTCAATGAGTATCGCATTAATTTTCAGTGTTAGTTCTTTAATGGTATCAAGTTGGTCTTGAGTTGCAATACCTAATGCAATCGCATGGTCTTCATTAATGAGTGGATCATTAAGATCATCATTCTTATAACACAACTCATAAATAACCTTAGGAGCTACAGTACCTTCCACAATATCTAATCGCTTTGACATTGAACCTGCAATGATATTGCGGACAATGACTTCTAAAGGAAAGATAGACACCTTGTAGCAAAGTTGCTCAACCTCATTAAGAGTCTCAATGTAATGAGTAGGAATCTTATGTTTATGAAGTTGATGAAAAAGAAGCGTGGATATCGCATTATTAAGCTTTCCTTTATTCGGAATATGCGCTCGTTTTATCCCATTAAATGCTGTCGCATCATCTTTATAACGCATCACATAGACATCATCACGTTCAGTGGTAAAGAGTTGTTTTGCCTTACCTTCATAAACCAGTTCTAATTTTTTCATAGTACCTCACTTGTGTTTTTGAAATAGCGAATGCCATTCTCGAATAATCCACAATCCACGAATCCTTCAATATTCTGATAACAACCTTCAATTACACGCTCTGTATGTCCCATCTTCCCTAGGATATGCCCACATGGGGAGATTAATCCTTCTATCGCCATGGCTGAGCCATTCACATTGATCTGAGCATCCATCCAGCTTTGTGCATTTTCGTCACACATCTGAAAGGCGATTTGTTTTTGATCAATCCATGTCTTTATCATGGCTTCACTGGCCATTAATCTTCCTTCTCCATGGCTTACAGGAACTTTGATGACTTCGTCGCTCATACCTTGAAGCCAAGGAGAATGATCACTCACTAAGCGAGTAGAAACGATGGTACTAATGTGACGCCCTAACGCATTAAAGGTTAATGTTGCATCGTCTGATGTTAAATCTTTGATTTCACCATAAGGAAGTAGACCTGATTTAATTAAAGCTTGAAATCCATTGCATATGCCTAGAATCAATCCTTTACGTTCAATTAAGCGTGTTATCGCTGCCTTAATACTTTCATTTCTTAGAATATTAACAATAAATTTAGCACTACCATCAGGTTCATCCCCCATAGAGAAACCTCCTGCTAGAACTAATATATGAGCCTTATCAATAGCATGCGTGAGATGTTCTATAGATTGAAGTAATCGCTCAGGAGTTAATGTGTTTATAGGTACAATCTCACACACTCCTCCTGCTTTCTCAAATGCTCTCTTTGTATCATCTTCACAGTTTGTCCCTGGAAATAAAGGAATGATTACATTCACCTCTTTGACTGGTGGAAATGGATATTTCTTTATGGTTGTTCTTTGGCGTGGGAGTGTTACTTCTGCATGAGTTGATTGATGAAAGCGAGGATAGATGAAGTCTAGTCCTGATTGGAATGCTTCAAAGATTTCTTCTTTGTTTAGTTTTTGATGTTGAATGGTTAATTCTTCACTAATGGTTCCTAGTGGAATCCATCCTGGCATATCTAAAGATGATTCTACGATGATACTTGCAGGATAATCACGAGTAATATCTAAGTCACTTGTGTAGTTCATTCCAAGATGATTCCCTGCAAGCATCGTGATACAACTTGCAAATAGTGATTCCTTGACAACATAAGCACTCTTAACACACCCTTGCACATGAGCATTCTCTAATGATTTATACATTGTCTTCGCAACTTCTAGATTAAAGTTTCCATCTGGATGTTGAGGAACTTTTAATAGATAAAGCATATTCCCAAGATGTTTGGCTTGTGATGTAATGACCTTATCTGCAGATGTGGTTGAACATGCAAAGCTTACTAAGGTAGGTAAGACATCCATATCTTTAAACGATCCTGACATACTATCCTTACCACCAATGGCAGGACGTTGAAAGAATGTTTGGATTGATAGTGCTCCTAGTAGTGCACTAACGACCTCTCCCCACATGGTGTCATTTTTTAACTTAGGAAAGTATTCTTGAAATGAAAAGAAGATATCTTTTATTTGTCCCCCACACGCAACTACTTTTGCAATACTCTCAAGCACTGCTCCTTGAGCACTGATATACATATTTCCTTCACTCAAGCGAGGATTAAATCCATACGTTAAGATTGAAGCCATTGATGTCGACTTTGGATGAGGAATAAAAGATACACTCCCCATAGAAGGGGTTAACTGATGTTTACCTCCTAATGGAGATAAAACACTTAAAGCATTAATTGAACTATCAAAGTTTTCAATCAAACCTTTCTGTGAACTTACATTGAGGGATGACATATGTTTTAATGCCCATTCTGGTGAGAATGTTTGACTTTGCGGTTGTAATCCTTTTGTGCTTACACGGACATTGACATGTTGTTGTGCTCCATGGGTATCGATAAGTTCACGGGATAAATCAACAA
>DITO01000207.1 GCA_002422065.1 Erysipelotrichaceae bacterium UBA6182
TCGGAAGCCCTGCTAAGTTATATGCGAAAGCCCAGAAGAGATTTTGTTTAATAATACGGATGGTTTGTTTTGATAAAGCAATTGCTTTAGGGACATCCACAAGAGATGATTTCATTAAAACNNACAGCATCATTAATACCATCACCAACCATAGCTACTTTATAGCCTTTAGCCGTTAAATCATGAATAACATCAGCCTTCATATCAGGTAATACTTCAGCAACGACATCATCAATACCCACAAGGTTTGCGATAGCACGTGCTGTTTGGACATTATCTCCTGATAACATCATTGTCTTAATGCCTTGTTTATGAAGCATTTGGATGGCTTGCTTAGAATCTGATTTTAATGTATCTGCCACAAAGAAGATAGCTAAGACTTCGTTTTCACTCATTAACATGAGTGGTGTATGACCAATGGATGTTTTTTCTAGCATTAGTTCTTCTGAATGATGAGATAACCCTAGACGTTTCATGAGTCTTTCGTTACCTATATAATATACAACACCCTCTACTGTTCCCATAAGTCCTTCACCTGTTAAGACTTTGCTTTGGGTGACAATGTCTGTAGATAGATTTAAAGAAGCTGCATGTTCAACAATCGCCTTAGCAATTGGATGCAGAGAATCTTTTTCAAGACTTGCACTAATCTTTAATGCTTCTTCAAGACTTAATGTTCCTAAAGTATGTCCTGAAGTAAAAGTAGGATGTCCTGTGGTAATAGTACCTGTCTTATCAAACACCACCATATCAATATGATGTGCTTTTTCTAAAGCATCGCCACCTTTAATAAGAACTCCCATGGAGGCTCCAACACCACTGGCTACCATAATAGCAGTTGGGGTTGCTAGACCTAAGGCACAAGGACATGCAATGACAAGAATCGAAATCATAATCGTTAATGCGAATGGAAGTGTTGCTCCAAAGAGTAACCAAGTCACGGTTGCAATGAATGCAAAGAGTAATACAGCAGGAACGAAGATTCCTGAGATCACATCCGCTAAGGCAGCAATGGGTGCACGTCTTCCTTGAGCGTCTTCAACTAGTTGCACAATCCGTGCTAAAGTTGTATCTTCTCCAACACGTGTAGCTTGATACGTTAATGTACCATTTGTATTGAGTGATCCAGCAATAATTTGATCACCTTCATCTTTTTCTTGTGGCAAGGATTCCCCACTGATTAGACTTTCATCCATGGCTGCAGCCCCTGAGATAATAACCCCATCCACCGCTACTTTTTCACCCGCTTTAGAGAGAATATAGTCTCCTACACTTACTTCGGATATTGGTAAAGTAATGACTTCTCCATTGACTATTACTGAAGCAATCTCCGGTTGTAGTGCAATGAGTTTCGCAATGGCTTCGCTTGTTTTCCCTTTTGCCTTCGCCTCTAGTGTTTTACCAAGAAGCATCATCATAAGAATAACAGCAGCAACTTCAAAATAAAGTTGTTCTACCATAGCATGACTTTGAGTAATCCATGTGTAGAAGAAAGCAAAGAGACCATAACCAAAGGCAGCACTTACACCAATCGCAATAAGACTATCCATATTAGGAGAGCGATGCCATAGTGTTTTAAATCCTTGAAGGAAGAACTTACGTCCAGCCCACATGACAGGAAGTGTTAACACAAGTTGTAACGTCACAAACCAAGTCGCTTCTTTATGAGGGTCAAGAAACCAAGGTAAATCAATCATTGAATCCATAAAAATCATATGTGTCATGGAAACAACCATGAGTGGTAATGTAAAGATAAGCGCTAAGATAAAGCGATCTCTCATCTGAAGATATGCTTTAACCTTCTCATCAATACGATGTTGAGGTTGATCATTTTCGATATCTTTAGGAGTATATCCTGATTTGATAATGCTTTGTTTGAGCATTGAAGTCTTTACAAGACTTGGATCATAAGTGATTGAAGCTTTCTCACTCGTAAGATTGACATAAACCTCACTTGTTCCTTCAATCTTCTTTAACCCTCTTTCAACAGCACTTGAACAAGCACTGCATGTCATCCCTTCAATTGGGATGGTGATTGTTTTTAGTTGAGGTTCAACTTTCTTAGCTTCATAACCAAGTTTTTCAATGGTCTTAAGAATAGAAAACTCATCAATATTTCCTTCCACAAAAAGCTGTTCAGTAGCATAGTTCACCATGACATGTTCAAGATCTGGAAGTTTCTTCACTCCCTTTTCTATGTTCATGGCACAGGATGCACAGGTCATCCCTTTTAAGTCATAAGTTTGTTTCATTACTTCACCATCTTTCTAAGGGTTTGAATTGTAGATTCTACCCCACTCATGTCACCAGCTTGAATCTCACCGACGACACAATAGTTAATATGATTCTCTAATAATAGTAAACCAATTGCTTTAAGAGCACTACGACTCGCTTCTATTTGATTAATGACATCATCACAATAGACTTCTTCTTCAATCATTTTACGTATTCCACGAAGTTGTCCTTCAACTTTTGATAAACGATCTAGTAGTGGTTTATTCTTAAGTGATGCGTCATGACTTGCATGTTTCATATTCATCCTCCAATACCCTAGTGGGGTATCTATGAGATGAGTTTATCATACCCCCATAGGGTATGTCAAGAAGGATAATAAAAAGCGGTTTCCCGCTTGATATACTACTCAAGTTTTCCAACTATAGGTAAGTTTCTTAATACATTTTTACCATGAGGTGATTGTTCAATTGCTGCTGTATGATCTTGTCCTGGTGATAAGCCTTGATGGCCGCCATTCCATTGTGGGACTTCACTGACATCATATACTGTGCCATCAACTGCCACATACGCTTTCCTTCCATCTTTACCATCAAACGTTGCTAATTCAGTGAGTGTAAATACTTCTAGTTCTTCTCCTGGAGTATTGGGATTTGAGGGATTGGTAGGATAAGGTGGAGTTGGTGTATTGTTATTGGATGATGGTGCACACCCTAATAAGACTAGGCTTAGGATAAACGCAATCATTGTTATTTTCATAATGAATCCTCCTAGTGCGATTTTATATATAATATGCTATAATAACAACTAATATGCTTATATATGATTTAGCAATTGTGCTTTATTCTTTTATTCTTTTATGTTTTCGATTATAATTAAATGAATTAATATTATGTTTTAAATTATCAGAAAAAGGCACTGCGTAAGGTACATGAGCGAAAATCTTAAAATTAAAAAACAAACAACTCTTGATGGTCTAGGTCTTAATGTATGTTCACTAGCAGAACTCAATAAGACATTTTTTTGGTTTTCTTCCCTCATTCGGCCTCATTATGAAGATTTGTCATCATATGTCATGAAGGAAAACCAATTTATTACACTCGTGATAAAAGAGTGCTTAGTTTTTATTATTTTTGATTATCAAAAAACTCGGTTATGTGTTGGCCCAGTACTTATAAAATCTGCAGAAGAAGCACAGAACATTCTTCAGCAAAAAGAAATAAATACCTTAGATGACTTACGGTATGTGAGTCTTCAGCAACTTAAAGCGCTTGGTTCACTTCTAATGTCATATTGGACAGACTTAGATGTTTCTTTTCAGGAATTGCCACTGAAAACGATTGAAACAACACTCGAAAATCATGTCGAAACCACAATGAATTCTAGCCAACTCATGGATGAAGAAGTAATTCGAAAAGTAAATACAATAATGGGATCTGGAAATATTAATGACTTGAATGAATTTTTAGAATATTTTAATACAATAAATCTTGATATTATTGTAAGCAAAGGTACACTGCGATCAACTAAGAATAAGGTTATTTCTGTGATTTCCCGCTATAGTTTTATCGCAATTAATGAAGGACTTGATTACATGAATGTAATGAAAGAATCGGATGAATTTATTTCTAGAATTGAATCTTATGATAATGTAAAATCATGCATTCTACTTTTAAAAGAATCTACCATTCACTTTACTACTCTTATTCACGAATTTAAGAATGAAGACTATTCAAAATACACAAAATATGTCGTTAAGAAGATAAAGAGTGAATATAACCAAAATCTTACATTAGCCGGTTTAGCACTAGAACTTAACATAAGTAGTTCTCACCTTTCTAGGGTTCTTTCAAATGAGACAAAACTTTCTTTTAATGATTTACTTAATTCGGAACGAATAGAGCAAGCTAAAGAGTTTTTGAAATATCCAGGTAATAATATTGCAGCGGTTGCACATTTGTGTGGATTTACATATCAGAATCACTTTACACAAGTTTTTAAGAAACATACAGGCATAACACCAAGTGAGTACATAAAGTCAATATCGCCCATCTTAAAACAAGGACTTTCAACATAAAAAAGACAAGCATGTGAAACTCACATGCTTGTTTATTGTTTACTGGCGGAGAATGAGAGATTCGAACTCTCGGTAGCTTGCACTACGCCACCTTTCCAAGATGGTGCCTTAAACCGCTCGGCCAATTCTCCAGTGCTTTACTATTATACCAAATAAATAAATATTGTCATCCTTTTTTTACAGCATTTATGTCATTATAAATTTTGATAGAGTCCGTATAATTGT
>DITO01000021.1 GCA_002422065.1 Erysipelotrichaceae bacterium UBA6182
TTAAGCACTCCATGAACAAAACCTACACTTTGCCACTGAGCAACAAGTTTTGCCCAGTTAGTCATACATTGTAATGCAAATTGTTCATATTTATCTGAAACACTACTTAATGAAGGCCAAAGTGTTTCAATGGCAACATCAAGACATTGTGTTACCTCATTAAGTGTCAAATACTTAGATGCAAACTGAATAGTTCCAATTCTCATACTTGATCGCATTAAGCGACATAATACTGCAGATGGCCAAACTTGATCACGATGGACATGCTTATGAGTATAAGTAACACTAAGTACCCTTGAACTTGGAATATTCAATGAAGACAAAGCATGAGCATAAAGCGTTTCTTTAATGGCTGCAGGTAATGGAACAAGTCCATCACCACCACGAGAAAAACGTGTAGGACCACTCCCTTTTAATCCAAAATCAAACCCCTTAAATCTTCCAAGTATAGTGGCACGACCATCACCAAGATTAGTGAAGTAACCAAATTGATGCCCTGAATAAGCTAATGATAATGGTGTACTATCCCAAGAAGATTCATATCCACTTAAAAGTTCACACCCTTCTTGGGATAATACTTCTTCAAGTTTAAGTCTCTTGACAAGGTCCATATTGACATATAAAAAGATTGAAGGCTTTTCACTTTTCTTAAGTGGAAAGACTTGAATCATTGAAGATGGAAAAGCATGATAAGGTTGTGATAATTTCATAGTTTGATTGTAACATTCCTTAATTTTGAAAGACAAACATGATACACTATTATCTGGGGATATTTATGAAAAAAACAACCGTCATTATCTTATTAACCTTAATTTACATTTCTTTTATCTCACTTGGTTTACCTGATGGTTTACTTGGTGTAGGTTGGCCAATCATGCGACTTGATTTCAATCAATCGCTACAAGCTGCTGGCATTGTTATCATCATTATGATGCCTTTATCTACCTTATCATCCATGAATGCAGCTCGACTCAAAGAACGCTTTGGTGTTGGTCCAGTCGCATTCTTTAGTGCACTACTGACAGCAGTATCACTTATAGGTATAGGTCTAAGTGCATCCTTTGAAGGTTTAATCTTTTTTTCTATTGGACTTGGAATTGGACAAGGCGCGGTTGATGCCTTACTCAATGATGTTGTATCACAACATTTTGCATCTAAACATATGTCTTGGCTTCATGGTTTTTGGGGAGTTGGTGCAACCTTAGGACCAGGTCTAATGACCTATGTCCTTTCTTTAGATCGTGGTTGGACACTTGGTTATACACTTGTGGGTAGTATTCAACTTTTCATTGCATTCCTTTTATTCTTATCACTTCCTTTATGGAAAAAACTAGTTTCAACACATCCTTCACCTCAAACTCTAGAAAAAGGCTCATTTAAGAAAGTAATGCTTTATGGGATGGCTTTGTTCTTTCTTTATGTTGGAATAGAAATGAGTGTGGGATTATGGTCTAATAGTGTTCTATCTGAATATAAAGGATTACCCATTCAAATCTCAGGATACTTTGTCTCCTTGTATTATCTTATGATTACCTTAGGTCGTTTCATTAGTGGCGTCATTTCGATTAAAGTAGGAAATCGGACTATGGTCAATGCAGGATTAATCATATCTTTTGTTGGCCTAACACTTCTTTCTTTATTTAGCCATGTTTGGTTGTTAGGATTAGGAATCATCTTAACAGGACTTGGCTTTGCGCCAATCTATCCTAGTATGATGCATGAAACAGCTTCACGTTTCAGTGTTAACGATGCAGCGATAGCAGTCGGTTATCAAGTTGGTGTTGCCTATATTGGTGGAACATTCATCTCATCAGGTTTAGGGGTAGTACTTGATTCCATTAATTTATCGCTTCTTTATCCTTTCTTAGCCTTAGGAACATTAATCATGCTTGGTGTGCATCTCACCTACAACACAAGGACATAATATGAGTCAACAAAATCCTCTTAAAGGTAGTCTATATATGATTCTTGCAGCCACACTTTGGAGTCTTGGTGGTGTACTTTCAAAAGCAATCCCCTTTCATGCACTCACTATTTCATTAGTCCGTGGACTTCTTGCGGCTGGTATGATTGGACTCATAAAGGGATCATTTAAGTTTAACTTAAATCGTCATCAACTGTGGTCTGGCTTATTTATGTTTTTAACTACCGTTTTATTCATTAGTGCTAATAAACTTACAACCGCAGCCAATGCAATTATGCTTCAATATACATCCATTATTTTTATCATTATCTTAAATCGTCTCTTCTATCATATTAAACCTCATCCCATCGAGAAACGTACATTTTTACTAGTAGTNNTGTTTTGCCTTTGTCTTTGTATTAAACAAACATCCCAATGCAGAACCCCTTGAAGCAACCTACATTGGACAGACCATGTCTATCATTCTACTTCCCATGTTATGGTTAGATTCATCATTATCCTTTGAACCAATTCCTTGGATTCTCCTTATCATCATGGGAATTGTCCAACTCGGTTTAGGCTATGTTTTCTTTGCGAAAGGGATAGCCCATATTAGTGCTTTAAGTGCCAATCTCATTACAACCATTGAACCTATCTTAAACCCTATTTGGGTATTTATCTTCCTTCAAGAAATCATTACATGGTATTCAATCCTTGGAGGATTAGTCATTATTGGATCAATTCTTTGGATGAATATTTCTATCACATCTGTTACACGAAAAGCCGTCTTACTTGAAAAATAGAGGTTCTCTTGATACACTACATTTGTTTGATAATCAAAGTAGGAGAACTCTATGTTAAAACGTTCGTTATCACTTATTCATCTTGTATCATTCATTATGTCAATGATGATTGGTTCAGGGGTATTCTATTTAGGAGCTTATGTATTATATGTTAGTGATTCATCGATATCATTATCTCTTTTAGCTTGGGCATTTGGTGGGCTATTTAGTTTACTACTTGCGTTAAACTTTGTAGAACTAGGAATGATGTTTCCTCGCTCTGGAGGAACTTACGTATTCCTTAAGGAAGCTTACTCTCAACGTTTAGCATCAATCTTTGGATACACAGGCTTTCTTTTAAGTGGCTCTGGATCGATTGCTGCCTTAGGTTTAGCCTTTGCGAATCTACTTCGCCAACTTAATCCTAATATGTCTACATCCCCAGCTATTTTAGCTAGTATTGTTATTATTACCCTCACAGGGCTTGCCATGCGTGATGTAAAACAAAACGCTTTAGTCTCACTTCTCATTACAGGAGCTAAAGTATTAGGACTTCTAGCCGTGATTACGGCAGGCTTTATGCTTGGTACTGAAGAAATCGTTTTAGCTTTACCTTCCTCATTAGATATTCCTAGTTTTATAAGTCTACTTGCCTTTGCAACCATCGTATCACTTTGGGCTTATGAAGGATGGGCTAATGTGTTTAGTTTAGGAGATGAAATGACGCTTAATCCTAAACATGTCTTATGGTCTATCATTCTTGGGATTGGTGGAGTAACACTTCTATATGTCCTATTTCATCTAGCAATCTATCGTAGTGTTCCTTTATTGACACTCCTTGATAATCTTGCGAGTGGGAATTTATACTTTGCTAGTATTGCTATGGAATCAATCTTTGGAAGTTCTGGAGCATGGTTTATGAATATCTTAATGGTTGTCTCTATTCTAGGTACACTCCATGCACTTATTGTTATCTTCCCTAGAGTTTACTATGCCATGTCTAAAGATGGTCAATTCTTTGAAGCTGCACAAGAAGTGAATGAACAGGCAAGCCCATATAAAGCAACACTGCTTTCTATGATCATGTCGATCATCCTTGTCTTTACCTTTACACTCATTGAGTTGACATCGTTTGTTGTATTGCAAGGATTAATCTATAGTGCTTTAGTTATCTTAGGTCTTATACTCCTTCGCTTTAAACAACCTAACACACCACGTCCCTACAAAGTATTTCTCTATCCTATTACTCCAGTAGTATCATTAATGTTCTTAGGATATTTCATAGTAAACACCTATCTTAATGATACCCGCAGTTCTCTCATTGGATTAATACTTCCTTTAGTGATATGGGGAGTCTTATACTACTTTAGTAAGAAACAAAAACGAGCCTAAAAGGCTCGTTTTCGCTGAAGAAGCAGAGGGAAGAGTAAGTTATTTTACATTACGAGTCTTAACATCAAAGATAACAGCAATAACCAGAACCATACCACGTACGATGTATTGTAATGATATATCAATACCAATGAGGTTCATTCCACTGGATAGTGAAGCCATAACAATCGCCCCTACAATAGACCCTGTGACACGCCCAACACCACCTTTAGCACTAACACCACCGACAAAGGCTGCTGCAATGGCATCAAGTTCAAAGAGTGTTCCTGCTGTCACTGTTGCTGATTGTAAACGGGAAGCAAACATAATTCCAGCTAAGGCTGCTAAGAATCCCATTGATGAGAACACAAACATGGTAATCTTATTGACATTAATTCCACTTAAAGCTGCAGCATCAGGATTTCCCCCGACAGCATATATATGTCGACCTAATACTGTTTTATTCATTAATATATTATATGCCATGACAACAACACCAACGATAATTACTGTGTATGATAACCCATTGAAGTTTGCAAGTATCCAAATAACCCAACTAATCATAGCAGCAACAAAGGCAAGTTTCGAAATGAAGAGTGGTAATGATACAACTTCAAATCCATATTTTACTTTACTTTGACGTTGTTTAAATTCATTAAAGATATAGAATGCAATGCCTAAAAAACCAATAATGAGTGTTAAAACATGAAGTTTTCCTTCAAATATATCAGGAATAAATCCATTTGAAATAAGATTAAAGAAGCGATTAGGAATAATGATAGTTCCTGTTGCTGATGTAACTTGAAGAAGTGCTCCTCTAAAGATAAGCATTCCAGCTAAGGTTGCCACAAAGGCAGGAAGATTCATCTTAGCCACTAAGAATCCATTCCATAAACCAATAAGTGCACCAATCCCTAAAACAATGAGTATAGCTAAGAAGACATTGACTTGATACTGTACCATTAAAATAGCAGCCACTGCTCCTATAAAACCAGCTACAAACCCAACACTTAGATCAATATGACGGATAATGATTACAAGCGTCATCCCTACCGCAAGGACTGCAATATACCCTGTTTGGTTAAATAAGTTTGAAATGTTACGTGGACTTAAGAATAATCCTCCACTTAACTGAGAAAAGATAAACATGATCACTGCAAGTGCGATAAACATTCCATAGTCACGCACATTGAGTTTAAGCTGGATCCATAACTCATTTAAGAATTTTTTCATAATTTTATCCCTCTATTGTGTCGCATACATCATGACTTCTTCAGCATTGGTCATCCCAATATCAAGACATGCGGTACTGACTCCTTCATTAATAACTAAGACACGATCACTCATTCCTAAGACTTCTGGTAGTTCTGAAGAGATAAGAATGATGGATAGTCCTTGATCAACCAGATGATTGATTAAGGTGTAGATTTCTGCTTTTGCGCCAACATCAATTCCACGAGTGGGTTCATCAAGAATTAGTATTTTAGGTTGTGTAAACAACCATTTACTTAGTGATACTTTTTGTTGATTTCCACCAGATAAGTTTTTAACCTTCTGAGTTATCGATGGTGTTTTTATGTTGATATCTTTTCGATATTGATTAGCAATCTTAATTTCTTCATTAGGATTAACGAATCCATAATCACTTATATTTTTAAGACCAGCTGCACTAATATTCTCTTTAATATCTTGAATAAGAATTAAACCATTGCCTTTACGATCTTCACTGACATAAGCAATGCCTTGATTTATAGCGTCCTTTGGATTCTTAAAATTAACTTTTTTATTGAATACCTCAATATCTCCACTCACTTGATAATTACTCGCATTGCCAAAGAGTGTCATAGCTAGTTCTGTTCTTCCTGCTCCCATAAGACCAGCAATCCCAAGAACTTCCCCTTTTCTTAATTCAAAACTAATATCTTTAACAACGTCACGTTGTTTATTACGATCATAACCTTTTAAATTACTGACTTTCAAAACAACTTCTTGAGTAGTATGCATAGGACGTTTTGGAAATATTTCATTAAGTTCACGTCCCACCATAGCTTTAATGATTGTAGGAATAGATACTTCATTTGAATTTGGTTCAAGATCTAATACACTTTGTCCATCACGAAGTACGGTTAAAGAATCTGCCACTGAAACAACTTCTTTAAGTTTATGAGAGATCATAATGGAGGTTACTCCATCTGATTTAAGCTTTCTTAAGAGTGTGAGTAAGTTTTCACTTTCTTCATCATTAAGTGCTGCAGTCGGTTCATCAAGAATCAATAAGGTGAGTTTTTTACTTAATGCTTTCGCAATCTCAACAAGCTGTTGTTGACCAACCCCTAGATTCTTAACTTTTTCTTCTGGCACTACATTGAGTCCAACCATCTTTAAGTATTTCATACTTTCAATAATAGTTTGATTCCAATCGATCATACGACCCTTTTTTAACTCATGGCCAAGAAAAATATTTTCATATACACTTAATTCTGGTATAAGCGCTAACTCTTGGTGAATAATTCCAATACCCAAAGCTTCGCTATCATTTAAGGTTGAGAATTTAACTTTTTCTTGTTTAAATACAATTTCGCCATCAAATTCATGATGTGCATATACTCCACTTAATATTTTCATTAAAGTGCTTTTACCAGCTCCATTTTCACCAACTAAACAGTGAATTGTAGAAGGATACACTTTAAAACTGACGTCACTTAAAGCCTTGACCCCAGGGAATGTTTTCGTGATATTGTGCATTTCTAATAAGGGTTTCATGATACCTCCAACTCTTAAGAAAGCAGTGGAAAGGTTTTTTACTTTCCACTGCATAATGACATTTTATCTAAAAGTGAAATCTGATTCTAAGTAGTAACCAGTAGTAATTAGCGCTGCACGTACATTGTCTGAAGTAACAACGACAACATCAGTTTGTTTAGCAGCAACATCTTTAGCACCATTATCATATGAACCAGTAGTTTGAGGAGTGTTTCCTTCTAATACTGTAACAGCCATATCGATAGCATCAGTTACTAGAGTTCTAACATCTTTAAATACTGTCATGGATTGTTTTCCATCAATAATGTATTGTACAGAAGCTTTTTCAGCATCTTGTCCAGTGACTTTGAAACTTGTCACTGCAGTATCAACTGCAAATGCATCAGCAATCGCACGAGCTGTACCATCATTTGGAGCAAGAATAAATACATTACCTTTGTCAGCATCAGCTGCTGCAGTAAGGTGAGATTCAGCTAAGTTCTTAGCAGTATTGAAATCCCAGTTTGTAGTGATTTGTCCTAAGATTGTGGACATTTCAGCACGTGTTAATGTAGCTTTAGCTTGTAAGTTGACTGCTTCAGTTGAATTCTTAATAACGAATGTTCCATCAGCAATCTTAGGTTGTAATACATTCCAAGCACCTTCGAAGAATAAGAAAGCATTATTATCAGAAGCTGCCCCAGCATATAAGTAAAGTGGGTTTCCAGTTCCTGTTGCTTGATCAACTAAGTATTGTCCTTGAGCTTCGCCTACTGCTACTGAATCAAATGTTACATAGTAATCAACAGCTGTAGTATTAGTAATTAAACGGTCATAAGCAATAACAGTAACACCTTCAGCTTTAGCTTTTTCAACTGCAGCTGCTGCAGCATCGCCATCTTGTGCTGTAATGATTAGCACTTTAATGCCTTTTGCTAATAAAGTTTCAACATTAGATAATTCAGTTGCGGTTGATCCTTGTGAGAATAAAATTTCAACTGAGAAATCTGTGCCTTCTAGAGCATCTTTAAAGCGCTCTTCATCTTGGATCCAACGTGGTTCATCACGTGTTGGTAGAACGATTCCAATATCGACGGTTTGTACTGCTGGAGCACAAGCGGCTAATGTTGCAATCATCATGATTGATGCAAATAACATCATAAATAATTTTTTCATAGTATTCCTCCTTTTTCTATGAGACAGTCTCATTGTATTGGAGAAAGCGGTTACACTCCATTGGAATTTTCACTTCAATTTTGCGAATTTTGCCACTATGGTCTATTTATAAGTATATAGTCTATGTAAATCTTTCGATCCTTAATAGTATAGGTCAATGTATCCCATGTTGTTTTATCAAGCACAATATCAATAAGTTGGACTATTGCTTCTGCCATCGCTTCTGAATCATTCTTAACAGTCCCAAAGAGATATCCCTTCTGCATAGACTCAATAGCCTCTGGAAGACCATCAATACCAATCACAGGAAACCAAGGTTCTTCTTCATCAATTACATTGTTTTGATTGACATCTTGAATCCAGTTCATTTCTACTAATGCATCAATCGCTCCTAGAGCCATGGCATCATTATTAGAGATAATGAGTTCCATATTTGGATATATATCCATTAAGTCTAACGTTGCTTTATAAGCTTGGGTACGATCAAAATTCGCAACCCGCACTTCCAAAATATCAAGTTGATATCCTTTAGACAATAACGTTTCTATCACACCTCTTGTTCTTGACTCTGCATCCTGATGACCTTGTTCTCCTTTTAGGATAACCAATTGAATCAAGCCATCATCATTTCTATCCAACTGTTGATTTCTTTGTGAGTTCAAAAGTTCATCCACAAGTTGAGTTTGCAGTTGTGCTGATTGAAATGGATCTGCGCCAACATAATAAGCATCCGATGCTTTCAAGAAATCTTCATCTAACGGTTCACGATTAAAGAAAATAAGTGTTTTATTAAGTTGATTTGCTTTTAAGATCATTGGAAGTACTGAAAGACGATCCACTGGATTTACCACAAGCACTGAGGATGTTTCTATCCAGTCTGTAAACTGCTCATTCTGGTTGTTTACTCGGTTGCCCCCATCAATATGGACAAGAGGTTCACTTTCAATAGAAGATAACCGCTCTTTAAAATCTGCAATATAAGCATCCTTCATATCATAGTAAAGGACTGGAACTTGTTGAATTACAGGCTGACATCCCATAAGAAGTAGAACTAAAAGAATTAAGCTGGTTTTCATACTTGATCCTCCAATGAAATGTTGAGTGGGAATATTAATATGACATTAGTATACTCATCCATGTCACTTTCAATACGAAGGTGAGCTTGAGGACCATAATAAAGTTTCATTCTTTGGTATACATTTTTAAGTCCAACACTTTGTGTTGGTAAGTCTTGTCTTAGTACACTCATAATGTCTTCAATCTTCTGAGGACTTAATCCATATCCTTCATTAAAGACAGAAAGTGAGATAGAATCTTCATTCATTGTGGCACTTATCTTAATGCGAGTAAACATATCAGGATGAAGTCCATGCATAATCGCATTCTCAACCAGGGGTTGTAGACAGAACTTAAGGACAGGAATATTATATAGTGACTCATCCACATCAATTTCAAGATCAAAACTACGCTTATAACGTATCTTTTGAATAAGCCCATAGTTTCGAACATGTTCAATCTCATCCCTTAAAGGGACAATATTTTGATTATTGGAAATACTCATTCTGAAGAACTTCGATAAGGCAAGGATGGCCTCTACAACATCCTCATTTTGTTTGTTCTCTGAAAGATTCACAATAGAATCAAGTGTATTGTATAAGAAATGAGGATTGATTTGATTTTGCAAAGCTTTGATCGTACTTGCACGCTTTGCTTGTTGCTCAACAACAACGTTTTCCATTAATTGCTTAATCTGAGAAGACATATTATTGAAGGTGTCAGCAAGCTGCACCATTTCAATCTGACCATCCATCACGATTTGTTCATCAAAATTACCTTTTTGAATCTTTTGAATATGTTGTTGGATCCTTCTCATCGGTGAGTTAAGTCTTCCTGAGAAATTTGCAGAGACATAAGCCACCACAATCATCATCACAAGAATAATCGCAATCATTGCGACTAGTAATTCTGATTTAGTTTGATTGATAGCATTCACATTCACGAAGGTTGCAATCATCCAACGTGAACCACGAATCGTAGATACATTAAGAGCCATGGATTGATTCTCATACTCAAGCAGTGACATACCAAGAAGTTGCTTATTAATCACTTGAAGTGATTGTGTTTCAACATATTCTCCAACACTATAAATAGGTTGGAAATCATCATCAAGTAGCAAGATATGACCATATTGCCCTAAATTAGTATTAAAAGCAATCGCATCAAATTGTGACTTATCAAGTTCAATCAGTAATGTTTGAGTCTGAGCTAAAGTTGTTCCACTATAAAATGATTTCACTACAAACAAGCGATCATCAATAAACTTAAAATGATGAATTGCATCATTGGATAACGCGAGTTCTATCCATGGATCAACATACGAAGGCACTTGAATATTAGAACTCGCCACCATACCTTGTTGGTTAAATAATGCTACTCCTCTAAGATTACGATTACCATCAATCAGTGATTCAAAAACATTCTCTATCGTATCACTTACTAGAGGTTCATTAAGATTAGTTAATCTTCGTTGTATTTGATTACTTATATCAATGACACCACTCATGTAGTTTTCATAGTTTAGGATAAGCTGGGATGTAAACTCTTTTGATGAAGTCTCAATAAGATCATCGGTTGCACTATAAACTAATTGATAAGCAATTGCACTAAACATCGTTAAAGTAATAGTGACAATAACCACAATAATCGCAAAAGTAGTTTGTCCAATAGTGAGTTTCTTAATGATATTACTCATGACGGAAATCCTTTGGTGTTAATCCAGTTTGTTTCTTAAAGGAATGTGAAAAGTAATAGACATCATTATAGCCCACCATTTCTGCAATCTCGTATATTTTATGAGGGGTATTCATAAGTAATTCACTTGCCTTATCAATACGACACTTAACAAGCATCTTGTTGAAGGATGTCGAAGAATAACGTTTAAATAAGCTTGTTAAGTAGGATGTTGAAATATTTAAAGCACTACATACAACTTCCATTGAGAAATTAGGATCTTGATACTGAGCTTTCATCATTGATTCAATAGCTTTAAAGATCTCTAATGACTTTGATTGTTGATTGATTAGTGATTTCTCACGAATATTGACAATAAGCTCTCTAACATAATGCCATAGTGAAGACATCTTTCTAAAAGAAGACAAGCGATCAAGAATATCCATTGCGATAATATCATCAATATTTACATTTAAGAAATCTGCATAATCAAGTAGAATAGTTGAACACTTAAGTAAAAGCTTACGATCTGTATTTCTAACATCACGTTCATCTTCAAACTGTTCCTTTAAGAATTCATCTAAGTCTTTAACACTCTTTAAGCGTAACAATGTTTCAAAATGTTCTAACCAAGCATAATCATACATTGAAGCTTGATTCATCATTTCAAAGTCATCATACTTACCTAAACAATCAAAATTAAATGAATCAAAGCGCTTCATCGTCTCAATCGTTTGATTAAAGTGAACATTAAACTTGGTGAATGGTTCAAAAGATTCACTTAAAGCAATCTTGACCACAATCAAAGAAATCTCAGTCTTTAGATCAAGAATCTCAGCACATTTAGACATCAAATCATTCATATGAAGCTGATCATGATGCAAACAGAACCCTAAACCATACAAAGAATTAAACACTAAAACATGATCACAATTAGAGAATTGGTTCTTTATTGCATTAAATAAAAATGTTCTTGTCTGCTCAATAAGAAGCAAAGGAGCTTCTCCTTCAAACTGAATGAGTCCACATGTGAAGTAACCTTGATTAAAGTCATAACCATACATTGTAAAACGATCAATCTCTTGTTGAGTAATAGCCCGTTTTCTTAGGATATCATTAAATTGATAATCGATTAGTGCAGGTAATTGTGACTGATACACTTCTTTTAATTTTTCCTCATTAAACAAGTTACGCTCATCGGTATCAAGTCTTGTTTTTAACTTAATAAGAACTTGTTCAATATCTTCAAGACTAATTGGTTTTGATAAGTAATCAACCACATCAAGTTCAATAGCCTTTTTAGCATAATCAAACTCATTAAATCCCGTTATAAATACTATTTTTGTTTTTGGATAAGAAAGCTTAACTTGTTGTGCAAGTGTTAACCCATCCACAAAAGGCATCTTAATGTCAGTAATTAAGACATCAGGAACAAGCTT
The DNA here is from genome assembly GCA_002422065.1 of Erysipelotrichaceae bacterium UBA6182. Taxonomy (GTDB): domain Bacteria; phylum Bacillota_I; class Bacilli_A; order Erysipelotrichales; family Erysipelotrichaceae; genus UBA6182. The sequence continues at coordinate 12,144 of DITO01000021.1, forward strand.
TTCAAACATCTCAAAAGCATCATAGCCATTATTCGCTTGCGCAATGACTTTAAAATCTTTATTAGGCTCAATCTTAGAATGAATACGAGAACGAATATCGTCCTCATCCTCAACGAGTAATATGGTATATTGTTTCATCGTTTTAACCTTACACTTTTAAGTCTATCATAGACGATAAACACTGACAATGACACAAAAAAAGACAGATATCTGTCCTTTATTGTGATTTTTCTTTAAGGTCAAGCCATGACACTAAAAGCTGCATTGCTTCTTCCATGTCATATGGGATATGACCCACATAGCCATAAGATTTTAATCGGGTAAACAACTCAATTAAAATAGGAGGTTCTAGATAAGCATCCTTTAGAATTTGTGTCTCAGAAAACACTGAATGAGGCTTACCTTTAGTAACAATATGTCCTTTGTTTAAAACATAGACAACATCTGCAATCAAAGGCACTAAATCCATATCATGGGTTGTGATAAGAACACTCAAACCATGATGTTTGTTTAAATGATTAATGAGAGATACTAGTTCCTTCTTTGATTCAGGATCAAGAGAGTTAAAAGGTTCATCTAGAATTAAGATTTGAGGCATTAAAGCAAGTGCACCTGCTAAAGCCACCTTCTTCTTCTCTCCCCCACTTAAGTAATGAGGAACACGCTCAAGAAGATGCGTAATATTAAGCATGACTGCCACTTCTTGAACACGTTGTTCAACTTCTTGTTTAGGTAAGTTTAAGTTTCTTAATGTAAAAGCAATATCATCATAGACACGTGGTCCAATAATCTGTTCATCAACATTTTGAAAAACAACACCTACTTTTGATCGAAGTGCACTAAAGTGTTTAACAGGATCTAACCCCATGACTGAAACACTACCTTCAATAGGTTTTAGTAAACCCAAAATATGAGAAATAAGTGTGGTTTTACCTGATCCATTCGGACCAAGAATAACAACACGCTCTCCTTGGTTTACCACAAAATCTAATCCACACACACTAACAACAGTTTGGTCTGGATAAATATGTTTTAAACATTCAACTTGTATTACTGGTTGTGTCATAGCATTGCTCCGATCATAAGGATAAGACTAAACATAATTAAAGTAAAATCAGATAACATCCATGGTTTTGCTTCTTCACGAAGTGGTAGTTTACCTGTATAACCACGTAGACTATAAATCTGATACATGCGATCATTCATTTCGAAAGCACGAATGAAGAGAAGCGCTAATGCTGAGGAGAAGTTCTTAATATTTCGAATCGGATGATAAGGATTATATCCCCCTCTAAGTCTTATGACTTTCATTAAGTCACTAACTTTCTCTAGAAGAATAAAAAATGAGCGATATGTAAAGAGAAATAAATCCACAAGTAAAGCAGGCAGTACTTTAGAGAGTGTTGCAAATAAATCGACATAAGCCGTTGTTGCAACTAACGTCACCATTAACCAAGCCGAACTCAATGCTTTAAGTAGAGAGATTAATCCAAGAGTAGGATTTGTACTCCACAAAACACTAATAAATATTGAAGAGAAGAATAAAGGATAGAAAGAGAATTGCAGAATTGCTTTGACTGATAGTTTAGAACTTATTAGTGCAGTAAATAGAAAGCACAAAATCACCACAAGAATGGTGAGGCTTTGTGCAGCTAATACTGCGATAAGTACCAATAAGGTACTAATGACTTTAACATCAGTACGACGGTCATGAAGCCATGAACGTTTGGATAATGCTTGATAATCAATATCAGCTAAATGCATAGTTTAGATATCTTTTTTAACTTTCTTTAATGATTGATAGATAAGCCCTGTTGCGGATGATTCTAAAAGCATCCCTGCTAAGTATATCATAATGACTGCTAACCACCCACTTAAGCCAAGGTAGTTAATTTCTGATAAGACAGTATCGACATCTTCATGAGCATGGTCATCATCGTGGTCATGATCATCTCCATCATAATCACTATGTTCATGATCGTGTTCAACACCTTCTTCAAGAATTTCAATTTCTAAAACCAAAGTAACTTCATCATCATGAAGTGCATGATAGTGAATTTCAATATTGTCTTTTAATAACCATCCTTTGTGTTCATCTGAGTTTTCACTTAAATCCCATCCAGCATCAATTAATGAATCTTTAAACTCATGTAATGTTGCGTGACGTTCATCACTTGTGATTTGAACTTTATAGTGATCATCATGTTCATCAAGAACGACAACATCTTCTACATGGAATAATGGTGCTAATGTTATGTTAAAGCGTTCTGGAATTTCAATAGTTATTCCTTCTTCATCATGATCTTCATGGTCGTGCTCTTCATGAGGTAAAGCCTCAACAAGACCTACTGTACTAATCACAAGCCCTAAACTCATGACTAAAGACAAAGAAACACCGATAACTGTAGCAATCATTGCGGATGGAAGAGTTGATAATCCTTTAGAGACTAAGCGATAAACCAT
>DITO01000202.1:0-7689 GCA_002422065.1 Erysipelotrichaceae bacterium UBA6182
CGAATCGAAATATATCTTTTTTTATCTTAAATTCGTGTTTGTAACGATTAATAACCTCTTTTGAAACACCCTGAGTATAAGCGTAATCCTCATCTAAATTCCAACTATAATCACACTGTACTATTTGATAATGATTATTCAGTTCACATTCAACTAATTCTTTAATTAGGTTTGTAAACCCTGTTTTTATTGGTATTTCATCGTTTTTTATTGCCTCCATGTACGATGAAAATAATACTAGATGCTCTTTATGCTCTTCATAAGAAAGATTTAAAGTATATCCATACATTGGTGTTAAGAACCAGTCTTGTCCTTTACTGAAATTACTAGATTTTTTTAGTTGATCCTTTGCTTCTTGTTTGGTCATAGGAACGATTAAATGATAGTAAATTCCAGATTCCTTTTTAAGCTGTGCTAAATCTACTTCCTTACCATCAAGGAGACGAGTCCCTTCTGCTCTGATTCCAAGATTGAGTGCATCATATCCTTCATTGAGAGGCACTCCCAAAACTAACCCAGGAAAGAATTGTTCAACATGTCGTGGAAAACTTAATGCAAGTTGATACGTTGAAACTAGCAATCCCACTACATTCAACAACGCCCACAAAGTTTTTCTTCTTCTCTTCTTATAGTCTTTTAGATTCTCTTCGATGGTGTCAAATTCTTTGATTTCTTCTATTTTTTTCACGTTTCCCCCGTGACTAAACTAAGCTGTTTAGTGTTGTATATATGCAATTATACTTTAGATTTGTGTGAGAATATATAGCGTTCTTACAAATATTATTTTTATTATTATTCATATACTCTTCAATCTATAAGACAAAGAAAAAATCCACCTAAGTGGATTATTCTTGATCATCATCAGATGACTTTTCTTCTTCATCTGAAAATTCATCATCAAAGTCTAGTAAATCTGTATCTTCATCAAGTTCACTATCATCAATGACTAGTTTAGATGTATCAACATGAACTTCTGAGAACTTATAATTTTTTCTTAAATCCCATTTATTATCTGGTAAGGCAATAAAACGAGCATCTAGCATGAGTGCTGAGTAAAATGTTGCAATTTTGCGCTCCGCAACTTGTTGATTAAATCCTAGTTTTATACATACTTCAGACCAAATAGCTGAAAAAGGGACTTCCTTTTTTGTTTTAATAAATTCAAATGCAATATCGGTCATAGATTTATTACTCATAGTGTCTCCTTACATTTTTTCCGGGGCACTGACCCCCACCAAATTCAATGCATTACGTAGTGTAATGGCTACTGCTCTAGTAAGCGCTAAACGGTTAGCACTCAATGCTACATTCTGGGCATCTAAGACATGGCATTCTCCATAAAAACTATGGAATAGGGCTGCTACCTTAGACAAATAGTTTACTATTTTATGAGGTTGCATACTTACTGCAGCATCCACAACCACACCACCAAATTCATTAAGATATTTGATGAGTTCTATTTCTTTAGGATGATCTAATAAACTTATCTCACTAAGTTGTGGATATGAATGTCCAGATCTTAGGATAGAACATACCCGTGCATGAGCATACTGGGCATAGTATACAGGATTTTCATTGGATTGTTTAGTAGCCATATCCAAATCTAATTCCATTTGTGTATCTGCTGCGCGTGATGTGAAGAAATAGCGTATAGCATCTGAACCAGCTTCATCAATGAGATCAAGGAGTGATATGCTTTTTCCTGAGCGTTTAGATAACTTAAATTCTTCTCCATCTTTCATCATACGAGCCATTTGAATGATCTCAACATGAAGATCCATATCAATACCAAGTAGAATCATGGATGCTTTTAGACGAGCGATATATCCATGATGATCTGCTCCAAGGAAGTTTACACATTTCTTGAACCCACGATCATACTTATCCTTGTGATAAGCAATGTCTGGTAGTAAATAGGTGTATGTTCCATCACTTTTCACTAAGACACGATCTTTATCATCGCCATAATCAGTAGTCTTTAGCCACACAGCTCCTTCACTTTCATATACTGAACCTAAATCTTTCAGTCTTTGAAGTGTTTCTTCTACTTTGTGTGCATCATAGATCCCTTGTTCTGAACTAAAGACATCAAATTCTACATTAAATGTTTTTAGATCTCGCTTAATCTTATCTAACTCTTTAACAAGTCCTTCTTTTTTGAAGAATTCAACAGGTTGATTAATGATATCTTTTCCATGAATCGATATCAATTCATTCGCAATATCTATAAGATCTTGTCCATGATATCCATCTTGAGGAATGCTTGCTTCTAAGCCACATGCTTGGTGAACCCGCGCTTGAAGGGAAAGTGCCATGTTGTTGATTTGGTTGCCTGCATCATTAACATAGTATTCTCTAGTCACATCATATCCAGCAAAACTTAGTATACGAGCAACACTATCACCGATAGCAGCTCCTCGTGCATGTCCTGGATGTAAATCACCTGTAGGATTAGCTGATACATATTCTAAATTAATCTTTTCTTTTTGTCCAAAGTTACTTGAACCAAAGGATGTATCTTCTTCTAAAATCGTTGAGATAACCTTATATAGCACTTCTTTTTTAAGGACAATATTGATAAATCCTGGTCCAGCTACATTCATTGAAGCTATAAGTGTTTGCTCAGTTGGGAGATGTTGAATAAGTGCTTGTGCAACATCGATTGGTTTCTTTTGTACTTGTTTTGTAAGTCTCATCGCTAAGTTTGTAGCATAGTCTCCTAGTGATGCATCTTTAGGAATCTCAATGACGACATCTTGATGAGCTAAGGTTAAATTAAATGCGCTGAAGGCACATTGAATCAACACCTCTTTTAATTGTATTTCTAATTGATTCATAGTTCCTCCCACGTAAGTGTAATCGTATCCAATATTTGATCATCTTGAATGAGATGATAGGAAACTTCAACATCTTCATCACTAATATAGAGTTTTTCTAAACGTAGAGATAGTTTTAAGTCACCCATGGATGAAGTCTTAAACAATAGTCCTTCTTTGTCTTCATTTAACCAGACTGCGGTCATACCATCATCAAGTCTCATTAAGGCAACACTTTGTTTCACAACACAAACAAATGTTTTAACATCATCTTGTGTGTATAAGTAAGTTATGGAATATCCATCAATCTCTTTAATCGCAAACCCTATAAATTCACTCGAAACTTGTGAGTGAGTTGATTTCATTGTATGTTTGAGTTTAATTTTCTTTTGTTTCATGGAGTGCTTTATCTTGTAAAATTATAATGACATCTTCATAGTTGTCAAGTTATTTAAACAAAGTTACACCACTTTAACACATCTATGATAAAACTCAAGGTTTTTCGCTTCTTTTTTACTGTTTTATTGTGATTTGATAACATTCTAGTAACAAAAACGACAAATCTTTTTGATTTGTCGTTGAATTATGTTATAGGGGTATTTATTTAGACAATTGTAGTCTTATTTCTTCCTGTTAACTTAGATTGGTATAGTGCTTGATCCGCCTTTTCAATTAGAAGTTTATCATGGCAAAGTGGTCCCATCATGGTCCCTCCAATAGATATTGTGATTTTAATTTCTGGCTTTCCTTCTTCTTTAAATGATGATTCAGCAACAATATTTCTTAATCTTTCTGCAATGGATAATAAAGCTTCTTCACTTTCAACTTCAAATAAACCAACAAATTCTTCACCACCCCAACGGCTTATGACATCATACGTCTTGATATTAGAGACTAATGACTTGGCAACTAGTTTAAGGATTTCATCACCAAGAACATGACCATAAGTATCATTAACATACTTGAAATGATCGATATCAAACATAAGCACACCAAAACTTTTGCTAAATATTTGGTATTGCTCAATTTTCTTTTTAAGTGAGAATTCGAAGAAGCGACGGTTCGCAATTTGAGTTAAAGGGTCTTTCATAATCTCATCTTTAAGCAGTTCGTTTTCATTCATGATTTCTCTTTGAAAACGTTCATCAGTAAACACTTCAATCGCTCCAACAATAACATTGCTTTCATTATATAGAGGGATTGATTTAACACTTACAGGGACACGATATCCTTCTTTGTGTCGCAGAAAAACATGAGCTTGTTGGATTTCACCCGTTTCAATCGTATGGTGAAGTGGACAACCATGAAAACAAAGTAACTTCCCTGTTTCATCCACATGTTGAAGAAGATTATTATGACAGAATTTATTAACCACTTCTTGTGATGTGTATCCCGTTATTCTTTCACTTCCTTGATTCCAGAATATTATCCTGCGATGAGTATCAACAACATAAACACCTTCAAATAATTGCTCCATGAGCTTATAATCGTAACTAACTGCCACGGTGTTTTCTCCTTTTATATAACTCAAACAAATGCTTCGATATCTTCAACACGTTTTATGATGTCTTGTGATAGATTTTCGTAACCATTGTTTGTAATTAATATATTATCTTCTATTCTAATGCCTAAGTTTAATGATTCAATATAAAAGCCTGGTTCTACAGTAATCACATGACCTTCTTGAATGATAGTATCATCATACTGTCCAACATCATGAATATCAAGACCTAAAAAGTGAGAAACACCGTGATAATACACTTGATTTACTTCGTTTTCATGATTTATGAATCCTTCTTCTACAAGTCTTACTTTATAGAAGTCTAAAACTGCTTGATTAAGTGCTTTGAGTGGTGTTCCTGGCTTACATAATTGAAAGACTACTTCCATAGCATCAAGAACTACATTCATCGCTTTCTTTTGCATTGGAGTGAAGGTTTGTTGGTGTGGAAATGTTCGTGATATATCTGAACTATAGTGATTAAGTTTAGAACCCATATCAATGAGTACTAATGCATCAGATTCAATCTTTTGATTGTTTTCAACATAATGAAGGATAGTAGCTCTCTTATGAGCAGCCACAATAGTATCAAACCCAGGGCTAGCTGAGTTCATTTTAAAACTGTACTCTAAGGTTGCTTGGATGTGTTGTTCATGAGTAAGTGACTTCTTAACACGAAGCAAATGTTCAAACGCATCCTTTGTAACATTAATGGCTGCTTTGATTGCTTCTACTTCTTCAGGTGACTTGATCGCTCGCATTTGATGTATAACATGTTGATGAAGAACAACAGGAAGTGAAACATGGGAGAACGCTTTCTTCATGAATCGATCCATCGCTAATTCTTGAGCATTGACTTCATTTTTATGATGGTCTAGATAAAGCTTATGAATTGGTGTACGTGTAATAAGTCTGTTTAATGTTGACTGTAATGAAGATAATGGGAGTACTTGTGCACAACCACTTATGTTTTTAGCTTCTTCAAAAGGAAGAAACGTTCCTACCCATTTTTCCATCACAGGATCAATGTCTTTAATAAAGATTATTTCTTTGACAATGTCTTTTGTTTTAATGATGAGTAATACTGAATCGTCTTGGTTTATTCCTGTTAAGTAGAAAAAGTTCTTGTTTACTTCAAATGGAAAATGACTATCAGCTGATTTGATCACTAAGTCATTAGCAATACTAATAAAACACCCATAATCTTCGAGTGTTTTAGAGACTTCTTGTCTTCTTTTTTGATAGTGATTCATAAGCACTCCTTTGGCGCATATAGTTTTACGTCTTCTTTTTCTTTTCCCTTCACAATCGCAGATACAATCACTGATACAGTTGAAAGTTCTTTAAGTCCTTGTGGTGTCAATATCCAAATGTGAGATTGTGCATCTTCTTTATAAGGACGATATGGGGTTTGCATTGCTTTATCTTCATCAAAATAGTAGCGAAGATCATATCCATTTGATTTAATCTTCTCAATTAGTTTTTCTTTTTGTTTAACATTCTTGTAGTCAACATATCCAAACAAACGACGATCTAGTACACGTTTTGATAAATCACTTAAGATTTCATCATGATGATTTTGCATTGTCATCACTAAGCTTAAGAATGAGACTTCATCTAGATTCATAATCATATCATTAGTGATTGGTTTTCCACATAAGAAGGATTGAATGAATGGGGCATGATCAAATGATTCAATTCCAAGATCAATGCAATCTTTCATTCTTTGAAAGAGTGATGAAATCAACACTTCTCCACTACGAGAGACTGGGTGATAGTATACTTGCCAGTACATATGATATCTAGCCATGATGTAGTCTTCAATGGCATGAACGCCACTTTCTTTGACTACTAAGCGTTGTCCTTCAATTCTTAATGTTCTTAATATTCTTTCTAAATCAAACTGACCATAACTAGTTCCTGTAAAGTATGCATCACGAAGTAAATAATCCATACGATCCGCATCAATCTGTCCAGAGATGATTTGTGTTAATAGTGGTTTTACATAAGTATGACTAAGTATTTGAGATATCATGAGTGGTAATGATTCATCAGCTTCCATTAATATACGATGTATGTCCGATGGTTGAGTAATAAGTTGAATTGATAATGTTTCATGATGAACATGACTAACATTCTCAAAGGCGTGAGAGAAAGGTCCATGCCCAACATCATGAAGCAAAGCTGCACAAAGTAGTGCAACTTGTTCTTGTGATGTGAGTTGTTCTTTTAAACCACTCACTTCTTCAATCATACGACGTGTTATTTCATACACTCCTAAAGAATGGGAAAAACGTGAATGTTCAGCTGTGTGGTATACCAACATAGAAACTCCAAGTTGGTGAATACGACGTAAGCGTTGTACTTCACGAGAATTAATTAAATCCCAAATAAGCTTAAGATTCACATGAATATATTCATGAATTGGATCTCGTAATACTTTTTCTTCAAGAGTTTGATCGAACATACTATCTCCTAACGTGCATTACATGCAAAGATTACACGCTCTTCCCCAATTAGATATAAGGTTGATGCTAAATCAGGTCCATGAACTTTTCCAGAAGCTACAACACGCAGTCCCATAAATAAAGGTTTTCCTTTAAGTCCTGTAGTTACTTTTACTTTATTGATAGTTTCTTTTACAGACTCTATTGTCCATTCTGAAGGACGATTTTCTACAAAAGCTTTCGCAACTTGACTAGTTGTATCTTGTTTGAATACTTCTTCTGCTTCTTCATTTTCAAGTGTTGTTTCAGTTTCAAAGAACATTGAAGTTAATTCAACAATCTCTTGTCCAAAAGAACATTGGTCATGATAAAGAGCAATGAGTGTATCAATCCAAAGATCAGACTTTACACTCAGGTCTTGAGCTTTTTCTAAGAATGGAAGTACTAATGCTTTAAACTCTTCATAAGACATTGCTTTAATATAACGATTATTAATCCACTTTAATTTCATTGGATCAAACATCGATGGAGATTTAGATAAACGCTCTTCTGAAAACTGTTTGACAAGTTCTTCATGCGTAAAGATTTCTTCTTCACCAATCGGTGACCATCCTAGTAAGCTCATAAAGTTAAACATTGCTTGAGGGAGATATCCAAGTTCTTCATATTGTGACATAAACTGTAAGATGGAATTATCACGTTTTGATAGTTTCTTACGTTGTTCATTAACAATGAGTGTCATATGTCCAAACGAAGGGTAACTCCATCCTAGCATACGATAAATCATAATTTGCTTCGGTGTGTTTGATAAATGCTCTTCCCCACGAAACACATGAGTGATATCCATCGTGTGATCATCGATCACAACCGCAAAGTTATATGTAGGAATTCCATTAGCTTTAATTAAAACCCAATCCCCTATATC
>DITO01000202.1:7726-8380 GCA_002422065.1 Erysipelotrichaceae bacterium UBA6182
TTCAGGAACACGAACACGGATAGTATAAGGAGTATTGTTTGCTTCAAGTGTTGCTAGTTCGTCTTGGGAGCGATGTAGAAGACATTTACGATTATATTGAGTCGCAACTACACCTGATTGCTTTTGTGCCTCATAGTCTTCATCAAGCTCTTCCTCAGTGCAATAACACTTATATGCATGTCCTTGTTCGATGAGTTCTTGAGCGTATTTTTGGTATAAATCAAGTCTCTCCATTTGACGATATGGAGCATATTTTGGATTAGGATTGACCGGTGATTCGTCAGGAGAAATACCTAACCAAGCAAGATACTTTAATTGAGACTCCTCTCCTCCAGAAACATTTCTTTCAAGATCTGTGTCTTCAATACGTAAAATAAAATCACCTTCATAGTGTTTTGCGAATAAATAATTAAATAATGCAGTTCTAGCATTACCAATGTGTAAATGTCCTGTTGGGGATGGTGCGTAACGAACGCGTACCTTTGTCATATATTGTTACCTCGCTATGTGCATTACTATTATACATCATTTATTCAAATCGATGAAATCATATTAAAATGATGGATAAACAAAACTGCCCTATTAAGGGCAGTTTCTTAGTTATATGTTTCAGAAAGAGGAGTAAGTTTAAGGCTTAGCGTGCACGGTAGAATA
>DITO01000134.1 GCA_002422065.1 Erysipelotrichaceae bacterium UBA6182
GCTCACCTCCACAAAAAGAGACACCCCCACCATTCTTAAAATAAGGTTTCATTCTCACAAGCTTAGCCATTAGGTCATCAAGTGAATACGCTTGTCCTGCAGTGCCTTCCCACATATCAGGGTTATGACAATATACACATCGAAGTGTACATCCAGACAAAAAGACAACCGTACGAACTCCTGGACCATCCGCAGTGGCAAAAGTCTCTATTTTACTAATATAACCTCTAAACTGACTCATGAAATGTTCTTGCGATCACTTCTTGTTTTTGAGCGTGTGTTAAACGAGCAAAGTGCACCGCATATCCTGATACACGAATAGTCAAATGTGGATACTTCTCAGGATTCTCCATTGCATCGATAAGTTTAGCACGATCAAGCACGTTTACATTTAAGTGATGAGCATTTTGTGAGAAATAACCATCCATGACTGATACTGTATTTGTGATTTGTGTTTCTAAATCTTGCCCTAGCGCTGTAGGAACAATGGAGAAAGTATTACTTACTCCATCCATACACACTTCATTATAAGGAATCTTAGCCACTGAGTTTAATGATGCAAGTGCACCTGAGCGATCACGACCATGCATAGGATTTGCTCCAGGGGCAAAGGCTTCACCAAGTTGTCTTCCATCCGGTGTTGCTCCTGTTTTCTTACCATACACAACATTTGATGTAATCGTTAATACAGAAAGTGTATGCTTAGCATCACGATATAGTGGATGTAGTTTTAAGTAGCGTGAGAAACGAGTTACAATATCAACCGCAATAGAATCAACACGATCATCATCATTTCCAAAACAAGGGAAATCCCCTTCAATCTTAAAGTCAGTTGTAATACCTTGTTCATTACGAACAGGTGTTACTTTCGCATATTTAATCGCACTTAAAGAATCCGCAATCACACTTAATCCAGCTACTCCAAAGGCCATTAAACGCTCAACACTTGTATCATGAAGTGCCATTTGAAGTGATTCATAAGCATATTTATCATGCATGTAGTGAATAACATTCATGGTTTCAGTATAAAGTTTCGCAATCTTTTGTAACACTTGATCAAATGACTTCATGACTGTTTCATAATCTAAAACATCATCATTCATCATTGGAATATCTTTAAATACTGTTTTATCCACTAATTCATCATGACCACCATTAATTGATAGTAATAATGCTTTACCTAGATTAACACGTGCTCCAAAGAACTGCATTTGCTTTCCTAAAGTCATCGCACTAACACAACATGAAATACCATAGTCACAACCAAAAATTGGACGCATGATATCATCATTCTCATATTGAATTGCACCTGTCTCAATCGACATACGAGCACAATATTCTTTGAAAGCATTTGGAAGCGATTCACTCCAAAGGATAGTCATATTAGGCTCAGGAGCTGGACCCAAGTTTGTTAGTGTGTGAAGGAATCTAAATGAATTCTTTGTTACTAAAGGACGACCATCTAAACTCATTCCACCCACAGATTCAGTAACCCATGTAGGATCTCCCGCAAACAGTTCATCATATTCAGGATTACGTAAATGACGGACTAAACGAAGTTTCATAATGAACTGATCAATAAGTTCTTGAGCTTCAATTTCAGTGATAAGCCCATCATTTAAATCTCTTTCAATATAAATATCTAGGAATGAAGACGTACGCCCTAAAGACATAGCAGCTCCATTGCTTTGTTTAACAGCCGCAAGATATGCAAAGTATACCCATTGAATCGCTTCTTTAGCATTACCAGCAGGTACTGAAATATCAAAGCCATACGATAAAGCCATGGCCTTAGTATCTTCAAGAGCACGTATCTGATTTGCTACTTCTTCTTTTAAACGCATTTTTTCATCACTGGTAACTGCTAATGAAGCATGATCATTTTTCTTTGCTTGGATTAATGCATCAATACCATATAATGCAACACGACGATAATCTCCAATTATACGACCACGACCATACGCGTCAGGAAGACCAGTAAGCAATCCCGTTGAGCGCGCTGTCTTCATGTCTTTAGTGTAGACATCAAAAACACCTTGGTTATGAGTTTTATTCCAGTCTTCAAAAGCATTTTTAAATGTACTTGGAACTTCACGTCCATACGTATGAAGGATGTTTTCAACTAAGCGATAACCACCATAAGGATTAATAATCCTCTTTAACGGAGCATCACTTTGAAGTCCTACAATAACTTCATCTTCTTGATCAATATATCCGGGTTTAAAATGATTAACTCCAGAAACATGTTCTAAATCAATGTCTAAAACACCCAATTTAATCTCTTGGGCTAGTAGGTCTTCACATTTCTTCCATAAGCGGTCTGTCTTCTGCGATATAGGGGCTAAGAAGGATTCATCTCCTTCGTACGATTTTAAGTTAGTTTGTATAAAGTTTTCTACGTCAATGGTCGTTTGCCATGGACCTGAAATAAATGGGCTAGGTTTGATCATTCAATCTCCTCCTTATGAAGATAATCTTATCCTATCATTGAAGTTAATAGAACTCTAACACTTTCATCATGGTAGCGTTTACAAGATATCACATAATTGTATTATTGTGATTTTGCTCACAATAATATTAAATCCATAAGAAAACCACCTTTTCAGGTGGCTGTGTGTGACTGCGTATTATTCCTTTGGAAATATCTTTTCGAGTGCTTTTCCCTTAGCACAATCATCGACAAGTTTATCTAAAATACGAATATTTCTCATCATTGGATCTTCTATCGTCTCAACACGAACTCCACAAATATTACCTTTAACTTGATGAGCTAAGGGATGCATTCTTGGAGCATGGTTAAAGAAATCTTGATTAGAAATGTTTTGATCAATCAGTAGTTTAATACTGTCTTCATCATGACCTGTAAGCCAGAAAATGAGTTGATTAAGTTCTTCAACACTTCGACCCTTTTTAGTTATCTTCGCAACATAAAGTGGATAAATTCGAGCAAATGGCATATCGAAGATTTTATGAGTCATAAATACTCCCCCCTAGTACTCTCTTTCAAATACTAGTTCAATATAATCAGCCATCCCATGAGTATACAACGGTGGTGCAAACATATGCACTAAGCGATATCCAAGACGTCCATGCTCAATGATAATCTCATGATAGTCTTTCTCAGGTACTCTTCTAGTCATTTTATTTTTAACTTCAATTCTAACAATCTTATAATCAATCATAATTGTACCCCTACCTTTATTTTATTTTATCACACAGTTCGATGGCTTTATATGCACCATGATAGAGTTTTTGTTCATGAAGCATTAATATTGCTTCATTCATTGATAAAAGTGCCTTTGAATCATCTAAAAGATAAGCCATCATTTGATTAGCACTCTCAACTGTGTCACATTCGATAGTTCCATCCCCAAGTTCACTACTATGAATAGCTCCCCACATCTCATGACCACCCACACGCTTTACAAAACACTTAGGAATAGGATAAAACGATAATTCACTTGGTTTAGTAACCAAGATATCACTTTCTCTCATAAGAAGATTTGTTGAATACACCGCTTCCATGATATCCGCATGGTAGAACACATGAATACCTTCAACAACATCATCTTGAGCTTGCTTAACACAAGCCGTCGTTGATTCCCAATCGGTATGATGATAAATATGCATCTCTTTTAACTCACTCACAAGCGACACAATATGATCCCATACATGCTTATGATCTCCGACATTAATGAATAAAGTAAGTTCTTTATTCACTACCCGCTTCAACATTGACTTAATCATATGGGCATAAAAAGAACCTTGTGCTCCCGCTCCACCAATCGTCATTAAACAACGTTTAGCTTCATGATTCTTTATTCTTTGTATCCGTCTTTGTGTATCATGTTCGATATTAATAACTAACTCATGGTCAACATAATGTCCACAATAAGCAATATCTTCATCTTTCATAGGATTAAGAATTTTCGACCCATCCATTCCTTTTAGAAGCTTATACCCCATCGTTGACGATACTGTTTGTGTTGTATGTATACTTCCTTCTGCTAAGTGAAGTGCCATTGGCCAGTTATCAGGAATTACATTAATGACTGTTTTAATGCCTGCATGAACTGCTGCTTGTGCTGGCCAAACATGAGTAGCAACAAAAGGAACTTCAGGATCAAGATCATGATAAATCGGTATAAACAACGTACTCATCACTTGATCACTTGCATTGTAGGATAATTTTTTAAACCCTTCATAGTTCAAAGGTTCCCAATAGAAACGATTAAAGAGAGAATACTTTTGAGATAGACGTGACCCAAAGGAATATAGATCATTAAGATGGCGAATAACCTTTGCCCCTGTGGTTTCCCCAAAGGATGGTAAATCAAACCAATACGGTGTATATCCTAAAGCATGAGCACAGGATGCTAAAGCAATCGCAATACGATAGTGACCATATCCCATACGGATGTTACCAATAATGATGGGCTTATTACTTTGTGTAACCCAAGGTGACTCAGAGGACTCTAAAAGCTGAATCCCAAGAGCTGGTGTCAGTAATGAATGAGGTGTTTCCTTAAGATGATA
>DITO01000087.1:0-2625 GCA_002422065.1 Erysipelotrichaceae bacterium UBA6182
CAACAGTTATTTTCTAATTCATACTTTAGAGTCTATCGCAATCATGATGTTGTTGGGGCACAACTTGGAGTTGCCACAAAGAATGTTATTGCACTTGCAAGTGGTATGTTAACTGGATTTGGCTTAGCAGATAACGCGAAAGCTGCACTAATCACTAGAGGACTTGCTGAGATGTCGCGTCTTGGTATGGCTATGGGTGGCAAACTTGAAACTTTTCTAGGATTATGTGGAGTAGGGGACTTAGTCGTCACAGCAACTTCAGTTCATTCTCGAAACTTTCAAGCAGGTTATCGCATTGGTAAGGATAATGATGCTTCGACTTTTTTAGCAACAAATCAAAAAACAGTTGAAGGAGTTTATGCACTTGCTGGAGTACTTCATTATGCAAATATTCATAATGTTGAAATGCCTATTTGTGAAGCTGTAAATCAAATTATTCATAACCATGTATTAGTATCAGATGTAATTCAATCACTCACTGAGCGAGATCTAAAGCGTGAGTTTGAGTAATATAATTGAATGATTTGTTTGAATTTTTTCCTTCATGTTGCATGCTTATGCATAATTGTGTATGATTAGATAGTAGATGGAGGTACATTAATGTCAGAATCTATAAATAAGAAGGTACTTACGGATTTAGTCTCAGAAAAATTGTCACTTACTAAGAAGCAATCTGCTGAAATTATTGATGTTGTACTCGAAGAAATTGCTGTAGCTTTAAAAGAAGGTAAGAAAGTAGACCTTGCTGGATTTGGTAGCTTCACTGTGAAAGAACGCTCAGCACGTACAGGGTTTAATCCACTAACCAAAGAATCAATCCAAATTGAAGCATCGCGTGGAGTAGGTTTCAAACCTGCTAAAGCTTTAAAAGATCTTGTTAAATAATAAGAAGCAATCTTGCTTCTTATTTTTTTTATTATGATATAATATTTGTAAGAATAATAGGAGGTTCACAATGGACTTAATCTTATATATAGCTGCCATTCTCATTGCAATTTGGGCACAAACAAATGTAAAAAACGTTTATAACCGCTTCTCTAAAGTTGCTGCTAATACTCGACTTACCGGTTATGATGTAGCTCAACTCATTATGCGCCGACAAGGTGTAAATGATGTTAATGTTGAAATGACACAATCTTTACTTGGTGACCATTATGATCCACGTAGCAAAACAGTACGTTTATCACCAAATGTATACAATACAAATTCTATTGCATCAATTGCCATTGCTGCTCATGAAATAGGACATGTCCTTCAAGATCATGAAGGTTATGCATTTCTTAAGCTTAGAAATACACTACTGCCTTTAGCTTTAGTATCAGGTAATTTAGCTTGGGTCGTTATTATCATAGGATTTTTTACAAGTACATTAGGCTTTATTTATGCTGGACTTCTAATGCTTGGCGTTATTGCCTTCTTTCAATTAGTAACTTTACCACTTGAATATGATGCTTCAGCTCGAGCAAATCGTCTTCTTGTAGAAGAGGGGATTATTGGATTTGAAGATGTTCCTTATATTAAAAAGATGCTCAATGCAGCTGCATTAACCTATGTCGCTGCTCTAGCAACAACTCTATTGCAAATTGTACGTATACTACTATTGACGCAACGTCGTCGCTAATTTATTAGGAATAAGCCTTCTTACTATCAATGATAGATAAGGAGGTTTTTTTATGAAACTAGCAAAGGCAATTATTTCAATTATTAGCATTATTATGCTTCGTAGTTTCTTCTTACAATCAATCCATGGTTTTAATCCTATTGAAATCGAGTTAGATCAAGATAAGTTTAAATATGAGATATTTAATGTTCAACTAAATGAAAAGGAATTGATTCTTGAAGGATATGCATTTGTTATTGAACAACAACACTATCGATCACAATTAACTCATAATACATTTATTGAAATTGTGAATTCAAAAGGGGACTCAACTACATTTCAAGCTTCACCATTACCTTCAGTTTATACTACACACATGTTGCATCGAGGTACACCATTGTGTGGCAATTTTAGCCTAAGACAACCTATTAGTAAGTGTCATTACGCATATGAGAATGTACAGTTTAGGGTAAAAATACCAAGAGCTGCCTTTATTCTTAATGAAACGTATCATTTTAACCTAATTAGTTTTGCGAGAAGCGTAAATACACGTTTCAAAACAAGTATTCAAGCAATGGTTACTGAAAAGATAATTATTTTAGATGAAAAAAGTTACATTTTTAATGGGGATATAGATTCAACAGCTCTTAGAGTCAATTTTAGTGAAGTTGTTGTACGAAGTGGAGCATCATTAGAAAGTTCAGTTATATATGATGGAGATCATTGTAGTTCTACATATCGTAATCAACTTTATTATCAAGAAGGTTCCTTATTTAATAATGTCACTAGATTTCTTTTTAATGAAGATGTTGGATTAACGTATTATGAGTTATCTACACGTTTATCTACATGTATCAATTCAAGAAGAACTGTTGTTGAAGGTAAAGACATTGCACCAGTATATATCAACCGTTTATTGGTTGTGCTTAGTGGAACTCCATTAACACTTGAAGTAAAGCCAATTGAAACAGTTCCAGTTATTAAAACACTTAGATATTATCATCCATTAATTACTAAGAATAGTC
>DITO01000087.1:2666-8077 GCA_002422065.1 Erysipelotrichaceae bacterium UBA6182
TGGCAGAGTTACATTAAAGTTATCTGCAATGGTCGCCCCTATCGAAGAAAATGAAGATGAAACTTCTAATAATTGATTTCCTTGAAGTAATGGTGAATATACTATTTGGAAAATGTATTCACGAGTATGATCTGTTCCATGATGGGTTGGATCGTTACCATGATCACTTGTAAGGATAAGTAAATCATCATTTCTTAAATGAGGTAGTAACTCACCAAGTTGCTTATCAAATGTCTCTAGTTCGTTTGCATAACCTTGAGGGTTACGACGATGTCCCCATAATGCATCAAAATCTACAAGATTAACAAAGCATAGTCCAGTGAAGTCTTTGTTCTTAACGATCTCTATTGTCTTCTCCATACCATCGACATTTGATTTTGTCTTTTGATAAGATGTGATTCCTTCACCGTCAAAGATGTCATTAATCTTACCAATTGCAATCACATCAAGTCCATTGTCTTTAAGAGTATCTAGTACGGTAGGGGCAAATGGTTTTAATGCATAATCTTTTCGATTAGAAGTACGCTTAAACTCCCCTACTTTTGAACCAATAAATGGTCTTGCGATGATACGGCCAACCTTCCATTCTGGTTTCATCATGATTTCACGAGCTATTTCACATGCTTTAATAAGATTATCTAAACCAAATGTTTCTTCATGTGCTGCAATTTGTAGTACTGAGTCTGCTGATGTGTAGACAATCATATCGTTAGTTTTCATATGATGTTCACCAAATTCATCAATGATTTCGGTTCCACTGGCTGACTTATTACCTACAATCCCAAATCCAGTACGCTCTTTTAGTTCATTAAGAAGTTCTTCAGGAAATCCTGTTTCTGTAAAAGTAATAAATGGTTCATCAATTAATAATCCCATCATCTCCCAGTGACCTGTCATAGTATCTTTTCCTAGACTTGCTTCTGCGAGTTTACCATAATTGGCGAGTGGTTTTTCACTTGGTTCAACACCCATTACTGGATGGAGATTTCCAAGCCCTAGAGACGCTAAATGAGGTAAGTTTAAACCATTGACTGCTTCTGCAATATGACCTAATGTATCTGCTCCTAAATCGTTATATTGTGCAGCATCGGGTAACTCCCCCACTCCAACTGAATCTAAAACAATGGTAAATATTCTTTTGAATTTCATTTCTTCTCCTTTTTTATATGCTGTCCTGGATGAAAAGCATGATATTTTTCTTGTAATGAATTATCTGATAAATGCGAATAGATTTGTGTTGTCTTAATATCACTGTGCCCTAGTAAGGTTTGAACACTTCTTAAATCTGCTCCCTCTTGTAGTAAGGTAGAAGCAAAACCATGACGTAAACGATGAGGATGCATATCCATTATACCAACTCTCAAAGCACAATCTTTAACTATTGCATAGATTTTTTGACGTGTATAAGATTTTCCTGAAGATTGAATAAGAAAGCGTGATGTCTTTGCTTTAATACGTTTTGGTCTTATTTGATTAATGTAGTCATTAATTAAAACAAATAGATCATCATGGATAATGACAACCCGCTCTTTATCCCCTTTTCCTATAATTTTAATTGTTTTATCTTGAAGTGAAATAGAATTAAGATTAAGTTCTACAAGCTCACTAACTCTAAGTCCTGTCGTAAAAAGTAACATAATAATGATTCTCTCATCTTCTAGAGCATAATTATCATTTGAACTTTCAAGCAGTAAAGAAAATTCACGTATTGAGATATCTTTAGGAAGTCTCTTTTCACTAAATTCATACTTTAATTGGTCTGAAAAATCATATTGTTGAGTATGATAACTCAAGAATTGGATGTATGAGCGTATAGCACTCACATAGCGCGATTTTGTTGCTTTACGTAAGTCTTTACACCTTTCATTGAAATAATGCTCTATGACGTCTGGATTAAGCTCTTGAATGTGCTCATCCTCAATAAACTGTATAAAACGAGAAATATCACTCACATATGATGAAGTTGAGCTTGGTTTAATACCTAAGGTGTATAAACAGTAATGTTGGAATTGTTCGAGTTTTTTCATAGGTTAAATAATGAAAGCTGAGCAAAGTGTTCGCTCTCATCTATCATTTTAGTACAACTGACACTAATATGTCTAACACTGTCTTCAAACAGTTGATCAAATAAGACATTCACGTGCTCATAAATCATACCAAAATCTTGTGTAGGAGAATCAAAGACATAGGATTTAGATCGATTTTCAAATCCATCATCTTTAATGCCTACGACGATATTCTTAAATAGTAGTTTATCGCTAATTGCTCTCATCACAAGTTCATTAACACATTCTTGAAGAACAAGTGATATAGTCTTTTCATCATCACAATCATAGCCTAAACTACGACTTTGTCCCATTGATTTATGACTTCGCGATTGATTCACAATGCTTTGATCAATGCCTTGGCATTTATCAATGAGTGGTCGAACATTAATAGGTAACTGTGATAATTTTTCATCAGAAATATGGACTAAATCATTAACAGTATGAATATCATACTCCGATAAAACTTCATACATTTTCTTACCAACACCAACAATCGATGGCAATGGTAATGGCCAAAGTTTTGATGCAAGTTCATTATCCCTAATTATTGAGATACCATTAGGTTTCTTTAAATCACTTGCAACTTTCGCAAGAAACTTATTAGATGCTATTCCAATGCTTACTTTAAGTTGTAATTCCTTTTGAATTGTCTTTTGCAAATCAATCGCAGCATCTAATGGTTTCTTATATCGCTTAATTGTCTCACTCATGTCCAAATAACACTCATCGATCGATGCCACTTCAACAATGTCACAAAATGATTCACATAAGGTAATAAATGATTCAGAGACTTCATGATAGCGATCAAAATGTAGACCCGTTACAATAAGCTCAGGACATAATTTTTTTGCCTCTAAAACACTCATAGCACTTTTTACACCAAAAGATCGTGCAACGTAGTTGCATGTGGTAATGATAGCTTGTTGGCGGGCGGGTGCAACCGCAATAGGTTTATCTTTATATTCAGGATGATCTATTTCTTCCACCGTAGCATAATAAGCATTAATATCAACGTGAAATATGATTCGATTATTCATGAACACTTGCTAGAAGTTCTTGTGATGCTTTTAGTGTGCTCTCACTTATGCTTCCTGATGAAATAAGGGCCATTTCTTCAATGCGTTGCTCGTGGTTTAGTTCTTTGACTTCGACATCGGTCATGTCATTATTGACTGATTTAATCACTTTAAAATGACGTTCACCATAAGCTGCAACCATGGCTAAATGAGTAATTGAAAAGACTTGAATTGATGAGGCAAGTTGGCGCATTTTTAATCCTATTTGCTTTGCAATAGGTCCAGATATTCCAACATCAATTTCATCAAAAATCATGACTTGTATGTTAGCTAGAGGGGTAAAGACTGTCTTTAATCCTAACATTATGCGAGATAACTCCCCTCCTGATGCAATCTTTGATAAAGGTCCCATTGGAGATCCTGGATTGGTTTTGATATGAAAAACGACTTTATCAAATCCAGTAGCAGAAGGTTTATCTTGGGAGAACATAATCATAAATCTTGCATGAGGCAATGATAAATCATTAAGTTGTTGATTAATTCCCACTTCGAGTGTATCGGCCATTGTACGTCGTAAACTTGATAATTCTTGTGCAGCGAGTTCATAGTTATTAAAGGCAAGTTCAACTTCTTTAATGAGTTGTTTTTGATGAAATTCATGATCATCGATTAAATCAATTTGGTTTTTCAGCTTCTCTTTTGTCTTTAATAATGAATCTAAACTACCACCATATTTTCGTTTCAGTTTCTCGTACCCTAAAACTCGTGAATTAAGTTCATCAAAAGTATCTTGATCAAAACTAAAGTCATTAAGTCGCTCATATAGAGTTGTCTTAATGTCATCACTTAAAGCGTACACCTCATTAAGTGACTCACTTGCTTTAAAGACAACATCATCTTCATGACAAGATTGTAGTGTCTTCATGGATTGATAAAGCAGTGCTAACACACCATCATCTTTATCAAGGAGTTCACATACTAAACTTGTTTTACTAACAAGTTTCTCATAGGCACTCATGCGTTTTATATCTTGTTCACAAGCTTCAAAATCATCAACAGAAGGATTGAAGGCTTCAATTTCAGTTAATTGGAAACGAGCAAAATCTAGATCTTGCTCACTTAATATGGTTGATTCGAAATCTTCTAGTTTATTCTTTGCAAGTTTATAAACAGAATACAGATGCTTAACTTTTTCACGAATAGTTTCATTAATCCCTTGATCTACAAGTGTAAGATGTTGTTTTTCATTTAATAGGTAGGTTGTATCATGTTGAGAATGAATATCAATTTCATATGATGAGAATTCTTTTAAAATGGATAATGGTATCATTTTGCCATTAATACGACATGTGTTTTTTCCATCACGAGTAATTTCACGAGACAAAACAACAACATCATTGGTTTCAATACCGACTTCAAGGCAATAAGCATGGGTTAAAGAACCTTCTTTAATGTTAAAGACACCCTCTACCTTAGCACTATCATGATTTTGTTTAATCATTGAGTTAGAAGCTTTTGCACCACAAAGAAGTGAAATAGCATCGACAAGTAAACTCTTTCCTGCTCCTGTTTCACCAGTAAAGACATTGAATCCAGATTTAAAATCTAAATTGAGACGATCAATTAAAACAAAATTCTCAACATGTAAGGAAATAATCATAGTCCCTCCTTTTTCTGAAATACTAGAAATGTTTCTTGATTGCCTACTTTCCCTTTAAGGGATGAATCAACATTTAAATGAAGCTTATATCCTTTAGAAACGATGGTTTGAATAATATGATGTTGAACTTGAGTTGCTTGTCGACTATTTTTAACAAGTCCAGATTTATTCAGAAATTTTGCTCCAACTTCAAATTGAGGTTTATACAGTAGAATAATCCATGTCTTCTGATGAGCAAAGTTATCTAAGGTATCAAATACATTTAAAATTGATGTAAATGAAACATCCATCACAATAATATCAAACGTTTCATTACATACATCTTTAAAATCTAAGATTGACACTCCTTCATAGTTTCGTACTTGAGGATGATTTAGTAATGATTCATGAAGTTGACCATGTCCGACATCAACACATACCATACTCTCTATACCAAACTGAAGCAGACAATCAGTAAAACCACCGGTAGATGCCCCTATATCAAGTCCCTTTAATCCTTCAAGGGGTATTGATAATTCACTTAATAAACCTGAAAGTTTTTCACCTCCACGAGACACAAAGGATTGCTTAGAGATAAGTTCAATTTTATCAAAATCATTCACTTCTGTGGATGGTTTGGTGTTGGGTTTACCATTAATCGTTATTAAACCACGTTTAATTAAATCATGACATGAAGAGCGTGATTTT
>DITO01000074.1 GCA_002422065.1 Erysipelotrichaceae bacterium UBA6182
ATGCGTATTAAAGCAACTGCAAAACGTTTACAAATACAAACTGATGCTGCAGGACGCTTTAGTAAATTTATTGATCCAGTCACAAGCATGGCTTCCATGGAAAGAGCAACTTATTATCTTAAAACCTTAGCGAATGCGAAGGGGATTCATCCGATAGTAGCACTTGCACCACTTGCGAATGAAGAATTAAGAACAATATCACTTTCACTTGCATTTATTAACAAGCATTGTGGAACAACTCTCAGTGTTGATCAAGTGTTTAATACTTTAAGTGCTTTAGGATTTAATCCAAGTGAAGAACATGAAGTCTTTGAAGTGAATGTACCAAGTCATCGTGATGATGTTGTGATTAAAGAAGATGTAGTGGAAGAGATTATTCGTATCATTGGATATAATAAGATTCCTTCAACTCCATTATCATTAACACAAACTACAGGAAAACTTGATTCGATGCAAAGCATGCGTCGTCACATTCAACATGCTCTCACAGGGATGGGACTCAATGAGGTCATAACCTACACGCTCATGCATGAGCGTTATGCACAAGGACCAATGGCGTATGCGGATCCACTCATGATCTTAAGTCCTCTATCTGAAGATCGTAAAATGATACGTAATCACTTATATGCAAGTACACTCCTTAATGTTGCGAATGCACAATCTTATAAAAACACTTACAACAGCTTTGAAATCTCAAGTGTGTATTTTAAAGGTGGTTATAAAGTGCATTGTAGTATTGCCCTTACAAAACCTGTGCATACAAACACAATCCTAAAAGAAAAAATTGGTTCCCATGTGTTTACGCTTAAAGGCATGATTGAAACACTTCTTGTTCATCTTGGATTTCAAGCATCACGTCTTGGTGTCCAAAGTATGGATGAAGATTCACTCTACTTACATCCTTATCAAAGTGCATGGTTAACTTTAGATCAAAAACGCATTGGTTATGTGGGTGTTGTACACCCTACAAGTGCGAAAGCATTTGATGTTAAACAAACCCTCATTGCGGAACTGGATTTAAGTCTACTTCATGATCTTAAAAAAGGTAAGATTGCCTTTGAATCACTTTCAAAACTACAAACGATTACTAAAGATATGGCTATCGTGATTGATAAATCAATTCCTAGTGCCCATGTCATTAAAACAATTCTAAAAGCTGGAAAACCATTCATTGATTCTGCAGTGGTCTTTGACTTATTTACCATGAGTGAAACAACACATTCAATGGCATTAACACTCAGCTTTAAGAACAATCAAGGCTATACACAGGCTCAAATTGAAGAAGTCATGAGTAAAGTCCTTAAAGCATGTGAAACAGAACATAAAGCGAGCTTAAGAGCATGAAACGTGCTCTCATTAGTGGAGCTTCCTCAGGACTTGGGGAAGCCTTCACAAAAGCCTTAGTCAAAGAAGGTTATGATTGTGTTGTCTTTGCTCGTCGTGGAGATCGCTTAAAAGCACTTCAAGACGAGTGTCATGACATAAGAAATCATAGTGTAGAGTTCTTTGAACTCGATGCACTAAGAAGTGATGCTGTGGATATTTTAGAAGCAAAGATTAAAGAAAACTCATGGACATTTGATTTAGTCATTAATAATGCTGGCTTTGGTTATGTGGGAGATTTTGAGACCATGGATGAGACGGTGATGCACGATATGATTACGCTTAACTGTACATTTCTTACGATGTCGACTCATCGTCTAATTCCTTATATGAATCCACATGCTACCTTTCTAAATGTCTCTTCACTCGCTGGAGAAATGAGTGGTCCAGGGATGAATGTCTATTATGCGACTAAAAACTATGTCAGTGCATTCTCACTGGCATGTGACATCGAATTTAAATCATTAGGGCTTCGCTCATTGGCTTTTATTCCAGGTCCTGTGCATACTGAGTTTGGACGTGTTGCGAAAGCAGGTCCTATGAAAGTCTTTAATCATGTTCCTAGTATGGATGTTGATTTAGCCATTAAACGAGCCATTAAAGGACTACAAAAGAAACAACGATTTATCCTCTCACAACCAAGTCATCGTGTGCTATTATGGTTGGTGAAGGGCTTACCAAGAGTTTGGGTTGCGAAAGCAGTGGCCAAGCTACAATCAAAACGATAATTTAAAGGAGAACGAAGATGGGAAGAGCATTCGAAGTACGAAAAAATGCCATGGCAAAAACAGGGGCTGCCAAAACAAAGGTATACTCTAAGTTTGGAAAAGAAATCTATATTGCGGCTAAAAGTGGGGAACCTAATCCAGATATGAACATATCACTTCGTCGTATTATTGAGAAAGCGAAAGCAGCGCAAGTTCCTTCTGAGATTATTAAACGTGCGATTGATAAAGCGAAGGGTAATGATGATACTCAGTACAATGAAGTACGTTATGAAGGATTTAGTTCAGGAGCTGCTACCATTATTGTCGAGTGTTTAAGTGACAATGTGAATCGTACGTATGCGGATGTACGTAATGCTTTTAATAAGTCTTCAGGAAAACTTGGTGTGATGGGGAGTGTTATTCATACCTATGATCATGTAGGACTACTTCAAGTAAATTATAATGATGAAGAAAAAGCACTTGAAGCATTGATTGAAGCTGATGTGGATGTCATTGATCTTGAAATGGTCAATGATGAGTTATCAGTGAGTGTTGTTCCTACAGACCTGTATAAAGCAAAAGAAGCTTTGAGTGCTTTTGTGGATGCTGAGTTTAGTGTTTTTGAAACAACCTTCATTGCACAAGAAAGTGTCACATTAGAAGGCGATGATTTAGTTCATTTTAATAAGTTATTAGGCATGCTAGAAGCATTAGATGATGTCAGTGATGTCTATCATAACGTTAATCTATGAAACGTGTTATAACCTATGGCACCTTTGATTTACTACACTTTGGTCATGTTCAGTTATTACAACGTGCTAAAGCATTAGGTGACTATTTAATTGTTGCTTTATCAAGTGATGAATTTAACACCATTAAAGGAAAACATGCCTATCATCCNNGTTGATCTTGTCATTCGAGAAGATGTATGGGAACAAAAGGTATCTGATGTTCTTGAATATCATGTGGATGTGTTTGTCATTGGAGATGATTGGGAAGGGAAGTTTGATTTCTTAAAAGAATACTGTGAAGTCATCTATCTTCCAAGAACAGAAGGTATTTCTACCACTAAGATTAAACAAGATTTAGAAGGACATAAAAGGGGCTGTAACGAATAAACA
>DITO01000170.1 GCA_002422065.1 Erysipelotrichaceae bacterium UBA6182
CAAGTAACCACCCTTCAGGTATTAATCCATCAAAGAATGGAAATAGAGATTTTGAAAGATAAGGTTCCTTTTTAAATGGAAGTGTGAGTGAAACAACAGTTGAAGAAACCATTTTTAGATAGTCCTCATCATATTGAAAAGAATAACCTGAATCTATTTCATTTAATTCCCCTGCATAATGATTCCTAACGTACACATACGCTTTTCTAAATGAACCCATTATTTACTCCCCCTTCCTTCCAGGTATAGCCTCCATTCCAAACATACTCAATGCCGTATTCACTTTATCCATACGAACTGTTTCTTTTCCTTGTTCCAAATCTCTTATAAATCTGAGTCCAAGTCCTGAACGTAAAGCAAATTCCTCTTGTGTAAGGCCTGCTTCTTTTCTACTTTTTTTAATATACTCTGATATAGGATTCATTGAACACTGCTCCTCTCATTAAATTAATATAATTTTATACCCCATAAGGTATAATGTCAATCATTTTATTCTCAATTATACCTTATAGGGTATAACTTTAGTAAACATCGAATATAATATACCCGATATGATATATTTTCTTATATTTAAATAGATAATATACTATATCGGGTATAATAAATCCAACATTCAAGTTAATATAAAAAAATAGCTCTGCGTACTGATGTGATTCAGTTAACAGAGCTAAATATTTAACTATTTACTATTAGACAATTCCCATTTAAAGGGATAAATACACGTGTTACTTGTTTTTAAGCGCAGCATGTGCAGCCGCTAAGCGTGCAATTGGCACACGGTACGGTGAACATGAAACATAAGATAATCCAGCTTTATGACAGAATTCAATTGAACTAGGATCTCCACCATGTTCTCCACAAATACCAAGTTTGATATCTGGGCGACCCACTTTACCAAGATCACAAGCCATCTTAACAAGTTTACCAACACCATTTTGGTCTAAACGAGCAAACGGATCTTGTTCGTAAATTTTGTTTTCATAGTAATGATTTAGGAAGTTTCCAGCATCGTCACGTGAGAAACCAAATGTCATCTGTGTTAAGTCATTCGTTCCAAAGCTAAAGAATTCAGCTTCTTTCGCAAGTTCATCTGCTAATAGTGCAGCACGTGGAATTTCAATCATTGTACCAACAAGGTATTTAATATCTAATCCACTTTGTGCAATAAGCTCATCAGCAATCTTCACAACAATATCTTTCACAAACTTAAGTTCTCTTACTTCTCCTACTAGAGGAATCATAATTTCAGGAACTAAGTTAAATTCAGGATGTTTACGAGTAACATTGATGGCTGCTTCAATGACAGCACGTGTTTGCATTTCAGCAATTTCAGGATATGAAACTGCTAAACGACATCCACGATGACCCATCATCGGGTTAAACTCGTGTAAGGAATCAATAATTGTTTCAAGTTCTAAAACAGAAAGCTTCATTTCAACGGCTAATGCTTCGATATCTGATTTTGCAGTAGGTAAGAATTCATGTAAAGGAGGATCTAAGTAACGAATGGTTACAGGGAAACCTTTCATTGCTTCATAAATACCTTCGAAATCGCTACGTTGCATAGGCAATAATTTTTCAAGAGCAGCACGACGTTGTTCTTCAGTTTTAGAGACAATCATCTCACGCATTGCTTTAATACGTGTGCCTTCAAAGAACATATGTTCAGTACGAACAAGTCCAATACCTTCAGCACCAAACTTAACAGCAGTTTCTGCGTCATGTGGTGTGTCAGCATTTGTACGAACTTTTAAAGTTCTGAACTCATCAGCCCAAGACATGAGAGTTTCAAAGTCTCCAGAAATGGAGGCTTCGACTGTAGGAATAGCTTCTCCATAAATCTTACCAGTTGTTCCATCTAAAGAGATATCATCTCCCTCTTTAAATGTCTTACCACCAAGTGTGAATGTACCATTCTTACTAAATACGATATCACCACATCCAGATACACAACATGTACCCATTCCACGAGCTACTACCGCAGCATGAGAAGTCATCCCACCACGTGCAGTTAAAATCCCTTGAGAAACGTGCATACCTTCAATATCTTCTGGTGAAGTTTCAAGACGAACAAGCACCACTTTTTCGCCTTTATTTGACCACTCAACTGCACTTTGTGCTGTTAAGACAACTTTACCACTAGCAGCACCTGGAGATGCAGGAAGCGCAGAACCAATTGGAGTGGCATTCTTAATTGCTTGTGGATCAAACTGAGGATGTAATAATGCATCAAGTTGTTTAGGATCTACTTGTAAAACAGCTTGTTCTTTCGTAATCATACCTTCTTCAACTAAATCAACCGCAATCTTTAATGCAGCCGCAGCAGTACGTTTACCATTACGAGTTTGAAGCATATATAATGTTTCTTTCTCAATCGTAAACTCCATGTCTTGCATATCTTTATAGTGTTTTTCAAGTACATCACAAATTCTTACGAATTCATTATATGCGCTAGGCATAATGACTGATAATTCTTCAATATCTTTTGGTGTACGAATACCCGCAACTACGTCTTCCCCTTGAGCATTCATGAGGAATTCACCGTAAAGCTTACGCTCACCAGTCGCTGGGTTACGTGTGAAGGCAACACCAGTTCCACAATCATCACCCATGTTACCAAAGACCATCATTTGTACGTTAACAGCAGTTCCCCATGATGAAGGAATGTCATTTAAACGACGATAGTAAATAGCACGAGGATTATTCCAAGAACGGAATACTGCTTTCACAGATTCAACAAGTTGATGTTTAGGATCAGATGGGAAATCAGTTCCTTTATGCTTAACATAATACGCTTTAAAACGACGTACCATTTCTTTTAAATCATCAGCACTGAAATCTGTATCCAGTTTAATTCCTTTTTCTTCCTTCATTTCATCAATGATCACTTCGAAGTTGTGTTTTGGAAGATCCATAACAACATCTGAGAACATTTGAATAAAACGACGGTAAGAATCATAGGCAAAACGAGGATTGCTAGATAAAGCTGCAAAGCCTTCTACCACTTCATCATTAAGACCTAAGTTAAGAATAGTATCCATCATACCTGGCATGGATGCACGTGATCCTGAGCGTACACTCAAGAGAAGAGGATTGTTTGGATTACCCAATTCTTTTCCTGAAATAGCTTCTAACTTCGCAACATTAGCGAAAATTTCTTCCACGATACTCTCTGCGATGGCTTGATTGTCATCGTAGTAACGGGTGCAAGCTTCAGTTGTAACCACAAAACCTTGTGGTACTGGAAGACCTAAAGAAGTCATGTCGGCTAAGTTAGCCCCCTTGCCTCCTAAAAGCTCCTTCATCTTGCCATTACCTTCCGAGAACAAATACACATACTTGTGACTCATAGTTCCTCCTATTTGTTTGATAACGCATTCATTATTATACCAAATCTCTTCCATTCGTGCACATCAACGTGATGATATTGCATCAAGTTGTGCGAGAATTGTCTCATATTGTCGCTGATACTCACTTGCTTTAGCACGCTCTGCATCAACTTTGTTTACAGATGCTTTTGAAAGAAACGCTTCATTGGACAACATCGCTTTTGAGCGTGCCATTTCCTTTTCAAGATCATCCTTAAGTTTTGTTAGTTTTGCAATTTGCTCACCCATATCCATATGCTCTTGCATCGATACAAGCACGTTCCCACTTAGTATTGGAAGTGTTAGCGCTCCTTCACTGTTGACTTCACCCA
>DITO01000053.1 GCA_002422065.1 Erysipelotrichaceae bacterium UBA6182
GCTAATTTCTTTGGTTCAGAAAGCGTTGCTGGATCTTGTAGTAACGCATCCAATGTATGATATCGATCAACCACTTGTTGACAACGTGTAATTAGTACATTCATAGTTTTCTCCTATCGTGTTAAATTCATTAACCATCGACCTTGCGATACCCGCATTAATCCTATCACTACTCTCACTACTTGTTCAACTTGGACAAATAATAATACTGCCGCAAGTGAGTCAATCTTCACTACCATCACAAGAAAAGCAGTTAAAGGTAACCCAAGTCCCCATACAAGTCCTGCATCAAGCCATGTAAGAAACTTTGCATCACCTCCAGCACGTAGTGCTGAGAAGATAAGAACATTGAATACTCTTAAAGCTAATCTTAGAGATAATATTCTCAGGATTGTGGTTGCAAGTCCTGGATTTGATACGCCATTTCCATATAGATTAACTAACCAAGGAGCAAGGATAAGCACTGCAATACTTAAAATAACTGCCAAGAACACTCCTACTCCATAAAAGTAATGCATGGTTTGTTCTGCTTCTTCTAGTTTACCTTCCCCAAGGATTGCTCCTAGAATGGCGGATGATGCAGCGTTGACCCCCATAATCGCAAAGAAGAAGAACATGGATAACTGATTGGCTACATAGTAACTCTCTAAACTCTCAGGACCATACATTCCATAAAAACGAATAAATAATGTCATCCCTACCCCAAAGAACAATTCATTAAACATGAGTGGAACTGCTCTTGAAGATATTTTCTTAACGAGTTGAGATTCTACTTTCATATCTTTAAGTTTTAAACTAAAGAATGGTTGCTTAGTTGTTACAGCATAGATGACATGGATAATAGCACTAAGTGTATGAGCAATTAAGGTTGCAATGGCTGCCCCTTGAATTCCAAGAGCAGGAAATCCAAAGAGACCAAAGATTAATAACGCATTGAGTGTGACATTGGTTACCATAGCGAAGATTCCAATACCCAATGAAATCATTGTTTTTTGAATTGAACGGTATGCAAAACTAAACATCATCGTGATTACAAATGGAATATATGACCATTTTACAATATCGAGATAAATGAGTGATCTTTCAATGACTTCAACATCATCAATGAAGAATCTCATAAGTATGCTTGGAAAGAATGCTGCAAGTGTAAGCATACCAAGTGCAATCATCAAGGTGAAACTTACTCCCACCATAAACGACTTTCTTTGATGCATTTGATCTTTTGCTCCAAAGTACTGAGCAATAAAGATACTTGCTCCTGATGCAGCCCCAAAAGAAATCGTCATCATTAGATTCTCTATTTGGGTAGCATTTCCTACAGCACTAACGCCGTTAATACTAGAAACCATGATTGAATCAACAATTCCCATGATTGAGTTAAGCATTTGTTGGATCATAATAGGTAACCCAACAATGGCCATACGCTTATAAAACCTTGCTGGCGCAAGGTATTTTTTTAGAGTGAGATTATTCATTAAAGTGTAGGTTTGTCTTTCACAATATGGCAGTGACGACAACGAGCTTCATAACTTTCAGATGCCCCTACTAAAATAATAGGATCATGATAGGATGCAGCTGCTCCATTCACTAAACGTTGGGTGCGTGTTGCAGGTGCTCCACATGTGGTACATACTGCCGTTAGTTTTGTGACAAACTCAGCACATGTAATTAGAACTGGCATAACATTGAAGGGTTCTCCTCTGAAATCCATGTCTAATCCAGCTACCATAACACGTTTACCAGATCCTGCGAGTTGATCACATACTGCTACGATCTCACTATCAAAGAATTGTACTTCATCAATAGCAACAACATCCACACTATCATCAACTAGATCAAGAATATCACGTGCTTTAGATACTACAAAAGAATCAACACTGCTCCCTGCATGAGATACAACTTTAGTGTTAGAATAGCGATCATCAATCGCTGGTTTAAATACTTTTATATTCTTTTTAGCAAATCTTAATACGTTAATCCGACGAATGAGTTCTTCGGTTTTACCTGCAAACATACATCCTGAAATAACTTCTAGCCAACCTGCTTTATATTGATGGTACATCATACTTTTACCTCGTAAACTTCTCTTTCATTATACACAAAAAATAAGGGTTGTTACCCTTATTTGATGCCGTATTTTCTGTTGAATTGTTCTACTCGACCAGCTGCTTGAGCGAAACGTTGTTTACCAGTATAAAATGGATGACAGCTTGAACATGTATCGATGCGAATTTGCTTCGCTGTTGATACTGTATCGAATTCTGTTCCACATGCTTGGCAATGAACAGTCACTTTGTTAAGTACTGGGTGAATTCCTTTTTTCATGTGTTCTCCTTCCGCCTTGATAATTTATTGATTATCAAAGTAAGTTTTGCTTGATTATAATATCATCTTTTATTCACAGATACAAGTATCAAATGTTGGATTAAATATCCTTAATCAATCGTTTCACGTGTAATCTTCGCCCCTAGTGCAATTAGCTTTGTATCGAGCTCATCATAACCACGATCAATGTGATAAACATCATGAATGGTTGTGACTCCTTGAGCAATTAATCCCGCGACCACTAGTGAAGCGCCACACCGTAAATCAGTGGCCGTTACATGATCTCCAAAGAGATGTGTGCTACCTTTTATGGTTGCGGTAGCTGGAGCTAGACTTATACTTGCTCCTAAGCGTTGTAGTTCAAGACAGTGTTTAAAACGTTCTGTATAAATCGTTTCACTGACAATGGATTCGCCAACTGCTTGTGTAAGGAGTGTTGTGAGTGGTTGTTGAAGGTCAGTAGCAAATCCTGGATATGGTAGTGTTTTGACATCAACAGGCTTCAATTCTTTTGCTTTTCTTATAATGACATGATCTCGCTCTATTTGAATACTGACGCCCATATCTTTTAACTTAGAGAGTAAACTCTCAACGTGTTGAGGGATGATATTCTCAATGGTGACTTCTTCTGCTGCTGCTGCCGCAATAATCATATATGTTCCTGCTTCAATACGATCAGGAATGATTTCATGGAAAGTTCCACCTAAACGCTCGACACCTTCAATCGTAATCACGTTTGTTCCTGCTCCTTTAATGTTTGCTCCCATACGGTTAAGCATGTTGGCAACGTCAATGATTTCAGGTTCTTTAGCAGCATTTTCAATCGTAGTTCTTCCTTCTGCTAGTGTAGAAGCCAACATGATATTGATGGTTGCTCCTACAGATGAAATATCGAGGAAGATTTTATTCCCTACTAGTTTTTCAGCTTTGATATGGTAATACCCTTGGGTATATTCAACCGTTGCTCCTAAAGCTTCAAATCCCTTGAGATGTAAATCAATAGGTCGTGGTCCTAAGTAACATCCTCCTGGCATTTTCATCTTAACTTCTTTAAATCGTCCTAAAAGTGCTCCCATAAAGTAATAGGAAGCTCTTAGTTTATTGACTGCAGGATGATCTAATGATAAATTTTGGAGGTTTGTTGGGTCGATGATTAAATGGCCTGGAGTAGGAGTTG
>DITO01000043.1:0-2068 GCA_002422065.1 Erysipelotrichaceae bacterium UBA6182
CCATTAACCAAGCCATGACTAGACCGTCGACATAAGGAATATCACCCACTGAACTCTTAACACCAGCCAATGTATTGTCTCCTAAGAATGCTGCATACATAATAATAACCATGATGACAGAAAGAAAACTAAAGAATACCCCCATCTTGTCTTTTAGATAGCGTTTTAAATTACGCTCTACAAGTTTTAGTAACATTTACTAAACCTCCGATGTTAAAGCAAAGAATACATCATCCATAGTCCCTTGGATAACTTCAAAGGATTGGATAAAAGGTTGATACTTATTAATCACATTTAAACTTTCAAATGGAGTATCTAGAGACATAACCACTCTATTCTGATGCACTACATAGTTTATAGCATCATGGTCTAAAGCCTGATGTAGTGATTCATTGCCACTTAGATATAGTTTTGTACGGGTATACTTTTCTCTTAAGGCATGACTACTTGCATTTTCTATTAATAATCCTTCATCAATGACAATGACTTGATCTGCATCCATGACTTCTTCTAGATAATGGGTTGTTAAAAGGATGGTCATTGAGGATGAAACACGTAGTTTATGAATGTACTCCCATAGTTCTTGTCTGCTTTTAGGATCTAATCCTGTAGTTGGTTCATCAAGAATTAAGAGTCTAGGTTGGTGAAGTAGTGCTCTTGCGATATCTACTTTACGACGTTGTCCTCCAGATAAAGATCCATACTGGCGTTTTAAGAGTCCTTCAATATCGAGTGTCTTACTGACTTCAATAATCCTTTCATTTAAAGATTCTTTAGAAAGACCATACATAGAACCACGAATAGATAAGTTATCATTAACACTGAGAATATCATCCATCATACTATGTTGAAAGACAATGCCAATGAGTGAGCGAATCTTTTCATCATCATGAGTGACATCATAGTCAAACATCTTTATACTTCCTGATGTAATGTCAGTGAGTGTACTCATCATATGCATGAGAGTAGACTTACCTGCACCATTTTTTCCTAAAAATGCAGTGAAACTTAGTTCATCAATACTTAACGAGATGCCTTTGACGGCGTGGACACCATTATGATACTTCTTGTGGACGTCGTTGATTATCAGTGCTTTCATTAAAATACCTCTTTTATTACTCATAACTTATCACATAATGTAACCTTAAAACAATAGGATTTAAAAAAGTTAACAGTGTTGAAAACCATAACTCATGATATGATTAAATAAATAAACAGAGGACACTATGAAAAAAATACTTGTTACAAATTTAGGATCAACATCCACTAAAGCAGCCATTTATCATGATCAACATTGTGTATTTGAAACAACACTTCGTCATTCTCCAACAGAGCTAAGTGCTTTTAAGACAATCCTTGACCAAAAAGATTATCGTAAAGCAAGTTTAGAAGCGTGGTTATCAAGTATTGATGTTTCACTTGAATCACTTGATATTATTTGTGTGCGTGGAGGTGTTTTAAAGCCATGTGTTAGTGGAATTTATCATGTGAGTGATGTTGTTATTAAAGACATACTAAGTGGTCAGTATGGTATGCATGTGACTAATGTTGGTAACCTTATTGGATATGAATGGGGACAAACATACCATAAAGAAGTCATCTTTGTTGATGCACCTATTAGTGATGAGTTAGGTTCAATAGCACGATATAGTGGACATGCATTAGTTCCACGTCGAAGTGTTTACCATGCTCTAAACCAAAAACAACAAGCACGTCAATATGCCTCTTCCATTAATGTTCCTTATGAATCACTTCGTCTTATTGTTGCCCATATGGGAGGTGGGGTTTCTGTTGGTGTTCATGATCATGGACGAGTCATTGATGTAAATAATGCCCTTGATGGTGAAGGTGCTATGTCACCTGAGCGTGTGGGTTCTTTAAGTTCTATGGATGTATTAAAGCTTCTTGATAAGTTTAATGGGGATGTTAGTGCTGTTAAGAAACAGTTAGTAGGACTTGGGGGTATGATGTCATACACCAACACTAGTGATGTACGTGAAGTCATGGCTTTAGCTCAAGAAGATAAAAAGTATTTTGAAATCGTAGAAGCCATGATGTATCAAGTGGC
>DITO01000043.1:2096-3183 GCA_002422065.1 Erysipelotrichaceae bacterium UBA6182
TGGGATTTATCGCCCCTGTGACTGTCTATCCTGGAGAAAATGAACTTGAAGCATTAGCCTTTGGAGCACTTCGTTATTTAAATAAAGAAGAAGCATGTCAGGTGTATAATTAAGTCAATCTAGTTATAATAATTATGTCTAATACAAGTAGATTAGAGACTATGAAAGGTCAAATAATGAAAACAATTGATGGTCAAGAATTATATGCATATATAATTTCAGGTGCAAAAAATGTAGTCGTTAATGAAATGAATTTGAATAAGATTAATGTATTTCCAGTACCAGATGGAGATACTGGAACTAATCTTACTCTCACCATGAAAATGATAATTCAAGGAGCTAATAAAGTTAGCAATATTGGTGAGCAAAGTCATCATATTGCTTCATTAGCATTGAACAATGCCTATGGGAATTCAGGTATGATTTTTGCCCAGTATTTCAATGGTCTTTCTCAAGCTTTTAGTAATAAAGCAACCATCTCAGTTCAAGAACTTGTGCAAGGTTTTAATCTAGGTTTTGAAAAAGCATTTTCATCGGTATCACAACCTAAAGAGGGAACTGTATTGACTGTGATGAGCCTGTGGGCAAAAACATGGGAGAAACAAGTAAGTGATAATTTTGAGCATGTTTTTGAAGATGTCTTGACACAACTCAAAGCTGGTGTTGAGGGAACTAAGCAGCAACTTAAAATCTTAAAAGATAATAACGTTGTTGATGCGGGGGCTATGGCTTTCTTCTATTTCATGGAAGGAATGCTACGCTTTATAAAGACGAGAAATCTTGATGATATTAATTTTGAAGCAGCAACACTTGAACTTGTCGATGAGATTATGATGAGTGCAGAAGTGGGTGACTTCAGATATTGTGCACAATACTTAGTAAATACATCTACAACTGCAGAAGAGTTTCAAAGTATTCTTCAAGGTGAAGGAGATTCATGCGTTGTGAATGGAATGGATGGAGTAGTGAGTATTCATATCCACACCAATGAACCCCAAGACATTATGAAAACATGTGTGTCTCATGGTCATGTCATATCACATAAAGTGGATGATATGTGGCTTCAAGCAAACATGATTCATAAGCC
>DITO01000003.1 GCA_002422065.1 Erysipelotrichaceae bacterium UBA6182
TTTATCTTAAACTGCTACTTTTCGATAGTACCCAGGGGGG
The DNA here is from genome assembly GCA_002422065.1 of Erysipelotrichaceae bacterium UBA6182. Taxonomy (GTDB): domain Bacteria; phylum Bacillota_I; class Bacilli_A; order Erysipelotrichales; family Erysipelotrichaceae; genus UBA6182. The sequence continues at coordinate 41 of DITO01000003.1, forward strand.
GTTGTTTCGATATTAAATTACCTTCATCATCAAACATTAAACCCTTCCTCACGTAATAGTTTCCGCTGCGCTCAGCGTTGTGACAACTAGTACAGAGCAGTGTTAGATTGNNAGATTGTCTTCTGATAAGGCTATCGATTCATCATTGAGGTTAAATGGTGTTAGTGGTTTGATGTGATGGACTTCCCATCCTGCTTTACCACATTCTTGACATAACCCCCTATACTTCGTCTTGATATATCGTTGTGCTCTCTTCCATCTGGTAGATGAATAGAACTTAATTATTCTTGGATCTGTTGTGCTTCTGGCCATGATATCCCTCCGTAAAATAAAAAGACAAGTAGTTGGTTAACTACAAGTCTGCGCATCTCTATTCCATCCCACCTGTGGATCTAACACATAACGCTAGACCCACAAGCTCAAGAAGGGATTTATGGAATGGATACAATCAATTGGATGAGGAGCGACCAAGTCCTCACAACCATGATAACATCAAGTCAATAGGTTTGAGGGTATCAAAAAAGTATCATCTTTCATGTGGTTATATCCATTAGTTCTATTCTCTTTGACAATCTTCCACATATTCTTTTGATGTGAACTTCACTGTAATTTAGCTGTTGTTCAATCTCTGAATACTTTTTGCCTTCAACAAATCTAAGCACTAGGCATTTAGATTCGATATCATTGGATGATTCCATGATTGTTTGGAGTTCTTGCATTGTTTCTTGAAACTGCTTCTCTTGATTTGCCTTGATGCTCGTAAACACTCTGATGCTGTTGGTCAATCGTTGTATCTCGTGATCGACGTCATGAGAAGCTTCAATTTCCTTTAGTCGACTAAGTTTGTCATTAAGCAAATCGATTGTGGTATTGGTAATCTTGAGTTCAGATTGTTGTATCCGAATTCCGATGAATGTATCAATTCTCATGCAATACCTCCAGATTTGGTAAACTCAATTGTTTTGATGGATCGATTCGTTGCTGAAATCGATAACAATTGAATAACGGTATCAATATCATCTGATTCGATAAGTGATGCATCTTGCTGTGAGTAAGTGATAATTACCATTGATACCCATGATAATGTAGACTTCATGAATATCACAAAGGCGTTCTTACCATCTATCATGGTTAATTTACAAGTATATTGGTCCATAAGTACTCCTTTTTAAGGGTATTTTTTGATGATTTTAGGGCGAGAGATACGTAGATATTATATTGCACGATTCTAAGACTTGATTTATGGCTAAATTTAGCACCTTAAATGGCATTTTTTTATAGATCAATACTTTTTGCATTTTTTGGTGGTAAATTTTAGCAGAATTTTGTAGCTATTTTATTCATTCTGGATGCTCTCTTTTTAATGTACATCCACCATATATAAAGACTTCAGAAAGAGTGTCTAAACCATCTATTTGTGATTTTACGTACTTTTCGTAAGTTTCGGTTGCACTAGATTCCATCATTCCATTTGGATAAAGAATTCTAATGCTTAAATTCACGTTTTTGTCTTTGATTTTTTCGAGTCTTTCAATCAATTCATTTACAGTCATTTCTTTTCCTCCAATATTTTTGATATATTTCATGTTTTTTAATAAATTTGCATGTTTTTTGATAGAAAATCAACATAATTTGATGCAATAGCTCTTGAAAACTGATTTATTGATGTTATAATACGTCCATAGATATCATGAATTTGAATTCATAAGATAATGATAGATATCTATATGGAAAGGGGATTGCCATGAAACATAATAGATTTGATATCTCTGCTCTTGACCAAAGCAAGATTCAAGTCATCTCGACTGCTGAAGCTCTTAAAGATGTTACTCCTATACAATGGAGTCAAGACGTTCTCGATGGAAAGGCTATGGTCGTAATAACGGAAATTAGAATTCCACAAGGAGTTAAGAATGTGTAAGGTTGGAGACATAGTTTTAGTCAAAAAAGGTTTCATAGGTTCATCTGGAACTCCTTGTGGAACTCACTCTTTCATCGTAATTGACAATGAGGGTGGACAAGTTAAGGGATTGGATTATTCTATAGCAGCTACAATTTTGTCTTCCTTCGATTGAAAAAATCGAGATAAAAAGTTATCTTACCCATATAACGTTGAAATACTTGCTTCTTCAACAACTATGACAGACCCTAACACTCAAAATTATAAAGACGGTTTTACCAAAGCAGAGCAAGTTTACTTTTTTGACGATTCAAAGACTCAATATCGAGTAATCGGTTCTATAGATTCAGACATAATTGAGTTTCTAATAGAGTTTATTCAAAGCATTCCAGTTGAACATATAATAGCAATTACAGATAATTTATAGAGTCGATGATAGAGCTGTTGCTTTATCATTTTTTTATACTTTCTTTTACATCTGTATAGATTACTCGTTGTCCACAACCTGGACAAAATTCAAATGGATGATTGTATCTTACATCGCTTGTGTATCCAATCGATAGATTACATGAAGGGCATTCATGCTCATAATGCCCATGTCCTTTAGAAATAGTTCTTGTATTCATCGGTGTTCTATATTTTTTAAATTCTTCTATCTTTGTTAGCAAATCATTTAATGCATTAGCTACTTGATTTTCTTCGGTTCCGATCGGCGAATTATAATATGAGTTTCGATACTTGTTTAATATCTTGATACTCTCAATTGTTTTTTTCATAATGTTTTCAACACTTAATATCAATCATATTAGTACATGCTTAACATATCGAACAGACGTCACTCCATCTATCCTTGTCCCTTTTATACCGTGTAGTATGAAGCTATCTTTCATGTTGAATGTGACTTCTTTTTTATCGGTTATCAAGACATCTTCATTTCCGTTTACAACGATTATAAATACATACTTCATCACTTGATTATGTATGTTTCCTATAACTTTTAAATCAATGTGCCCACAGAATGCATCACCTGGATTATCCTGTGCTGCTACATAGAATCCATCAACAGCAAATCGATAATTATCCCAAATGACAACTCCGGAATGGTATCGACCATCGTACAACCATTGAAGAATATCGCCTTCACAGATTTCGACATTGTTTTTGTCTTGTATTCCAATATATCGACCTAATGTTTTAGGATCTATTTCGTATAAACCTGAGAATGCATCAAAAACTAATGTCTCACCGTCTTTATCTATAGCTTCACCTACAATGAATACTTTTCCATCCTCCCATGAATAGACAACTTGACCATTAACCATAGTTCCTTCTAAGAGATATGGATAATCTTCAATCGTTTTACCTCTACATCGATTTATTCTTTCCATCATTTTTCCTCCCTTGATGGTACTGATTCCATCCAGTCTGCGCAATCTTGTATGCTGTAGCAGTGGTCCTCAAGCCAAGCTGTTATATCAAATTCTAGTTGATCTGGTACGTTGCTGCCTGTTCTTGGAATAAACTTTCCAAAACGGTCTATATCTTCTTGTCCAATTGCGTTTACGAAATCATCGTGTTCTGGTGAACCAATGAATAGTGTTCCAAGACCAATGTATACTGCTTTTTCGTTTTTAATATATACTGCAGTATCTTCTATAATATTTTTGTGCTTTTCGAGAACAGCGAGAACAGTCTTGAGTCTATCTAGTTTAGTTTCCATCATTAATGGCCTCCTAAAGCACTTTGCTTCTAGCACGTTTTTTGATGATTGCTTCTTTACGAAGTTTTCTCTTTTCTGCACGATTTAGTTTCTTGATGTCTTCTGGATCATTCTTTATTGGGCTAAAACCATGAGCTCTACCCCGTCCACGATCTTGTAATCCAATTGATCTTCTAATAGTTCGACATATACTTGCCATTTTGAATCCTCCTATTTTTTGGGAGCTAATCCGATTATATCGGACCGCTTAAGTCGATAAATGAGTGACACTGTTTCTTCTGTTGTTAATACTTCATAAAGAATAATTTCATGCATACGTGTATGAACTATGTTATGAATAATTCCCTCTTTTTTTATTCTGCCAACATAAAACTGGACCATTTTTCCAATCTTGTAATCTCTGCATAGCGTTTTGTTATAGCTTAAATCATACCTCTTGAAGAGATTGCTTTCGTTCATTGAAATTACCCCCTCATTTGCTTACGTAGAGTGCTTCTCACCTTCTTTACTACTTGATGCAGCTGAGATAAATAAATCGCACTGGTTAAGTCATAGTCAATGTTTTTGAACTCATCTCTATGAATCTGTATTGTTTGCTCATGAATAGGTGAATACTCTTGGTCCTCAGGTGTAGAGTATCTACACTTAACTACTACGGAATCAGTCACTAGAATGCTAGTGATTTTTATTTGATATGGTTTTTTGTTCTTTGATCGAGTTAAAAATTGAAGTAAGTATTTGTGTAAAGTAATAAGCTCATCTTGATTGAGAACTGGAATCGATTGCATTGTACTCATGATCTAGCCACTTCAATCGTTATTTGTTCTCTTGGAATATCGTTGTATCTCATTTGTTCAATTAGTACAGCAATGTTTCCTGGTACTGTTGCATTGCTGAACATTTCGCCCGGTGAATCCGATAGAACTGGACGTGATGTTGGTATATAAGATAATGTCGAATGACCGTTGGTACCAGTTCTTTTGTTGCTTGCTTCGAATCCGTTTAAGTATTTACTACCAACTTTGATATAGAAGTTCATTGTTTATCCTCTCTCAATGCCAGTATGCCGGCATTTGTTAGATTGTATAGTGTAATCAAGTCCTTGCTCGTGTAATGAATGTTAGCAGCGGTTAAGAGCCTTCCGCTTATGAAATACAATTGGCCCTTAATCCATGCATTGTCAATCTTGAAGAGTCCATGACGTTTCAGCACTTCTGAATCATCGGTGGTTAATACTAGCTGTTTAGCCATAAGCAACCACTTCGTTTCTGATGTGTTCTTTCCACCGTTCAAGCATTGGTTTTGTGTTATCTGGAAGGGTATCTTCTTTACTGCCATAGCCATAGCACTGAACTATCTTGCCGTTCGAATACTCTATCGTTCCAAGTGGTTTCTGTATATCGTCTGCTTTTCTTATCGAGAAGATAAAACTTTTTCCCAGTGCGATATCTGTCATATATCTGATTCCACCAACACAGTGCTTTAATAAAGCTCCTTCGTCGACTAATTCTCTAATTGATTTGATAGCAACTACCATCAATCCTGATTGATCTTGAAACTCATAATTTG
>DITO01000159.1:0-643 GCA_002422065.1 Erysipelotrichaceae bacterium UBA6182
GATGACCCCACCAAAGTTGGCGAGAAATACACCAGTCTTCAATATTTTCCAACCACTGTACAAATGTCTTCTCAAAACGCTCAGGTACAAAGTTCATACCTTGTTTACTTTGCTTCTCTAATACAGCTTGTGCAAGAGGTTTCATCTTCACAAACCATTGTTTAGATAAGTAAGGTTCAACAATCACATCAGTACGCTCAGAATGACCCACTTGATGAATATGCTTTTCAACACGATGAACGAGTCCTTGCGCTTCTAAGTCAATCATCAGTTGTTTACGACATTCAAAACGATCCATACCTTCATACACTTGAGCTAACTCATTCATCGTTCCATCAGGATGCATACACAATACTTTTTCAAGTTGATGTGTTTGGGCTAGATTAAAATCATTAGGATCATGTGCTGGAGTACATTTCATTGCTCCTGAACCAAATGTCATATCAATATAAGGATCAACAAGAATGGGCATAACCTTTTTTGAAGCAGGATTGATAACTGTTTTTCCATGTAAATGAAGATAACGCTCATCCTCTGGATGAACAAAGACACAAACGTCTCCAAACATCGTTTCAGGACGTGTAGTGGCGACAATCAACACTTCCTCAGTATCGACCACTTGAAATTTAAAGTGGTACATACC
>DITO01000159.1:777-2778 GCA_002422065.1 Erysipelotrichaceae bacterium UBA6182
CCTAAGGTTGCCCATTGTTCACGAATAAAGTCAGCATACGTATGTTTCCATTCCCATGCTTTTTCAAGGAAACCCTCGCGTCCTAGTTCGTACTTATTAAGTCCCTCTTCTTTTAAACGTGCTTCTACTTTAGCTTGGGTAGCAATCCCAGCATGATCCATGCCTGCAAGCCATAACATATCAAAACCTTGCATGCGTTTATAGCGAGCAATGATGTCTTGAAGAGTAGTATCCCAAGCATGACCTAAATGAAGTTTCCCTGTAACATTTGGTGGTGGAATGACAATGCAAAATGGAGGTTTGTTTTCGCTTTTAGCACGAAACAAATCATGCTTTAACCAGAAATCATACTTGTCTTTCTCAACTTGAATATGATCATAGCGACTTAAGAGTGTTTTTTTCATAGTTCGTCCTTTCTTGAATAAAAAAAAGCCTTCATCTAAGGACGAAGACTCGCGGTACCACCTTAGTTCATCAATCAGTGATTGATGCCCTCGATGACTTTAACGCAGTCTTACGTCAATGCTTACTGAAGGTTCAGCACTGATTCTACATGAAGACATATACGATGAAGGATTGGTTTTGTTGCATCAGCCCAAAACTTTCTAAGTGTCCACCATTCATCCTTAAATCATGTAATTGAATTAGCATTATCTTACATGAATGTAAGCAATCTTGTCAATGTGAAGCCCACAATAACATGATTGATAATATCAAATACAAAGCAAAACTAAGTAATCCGACAAAAAGTTGTCCATAAAGTAAATTAGTATAGCTTCCTGCAATACTAATGATGCCAATAATAATACTCCCTAAAGTAGCATTAAGCATATAGGATAACCAAAGTCCTTGTTGGAGGGTAGAAATCCAACGACGTGGTTTCTTACGAATAAAGTGATCGATAAGGAACTTTATAATAAATCCTATAAGTAACCAAACAAAAGCAAATGACATAAATGGTGAAGTAACACCATGTGAGAAATAAGTATAGATAGCCCCCGCAACACCAACAAAGACTACAAGTAATATTGATTTAATCATTATCTTCCTCCGAGATTGGAGTGAGGGTGAGAACATCTGATACAGTACGTTCTCCAAACCTTACGCCATCAAACGTAGGCTTATTAACAATTTTTCCATTAAACCATAAAGCACTACTTCCACCACCATCAAGATTATAGGCAAAGGTTGCCCCTAAATCGATAAAGGTTTGGGCTAATTCTTTAATACTTAGTCCAGGACTTTGACTTGTACGACCATCAACCACAAGAAATATATAGTGGTACGGTTCAATCATACCCACTGCTGTGCGAGGATTTTTACGAAGTGCAAATTCTGATTCTAAAGATTGAATTTCACTATCTTCCACAAGCACAGGACCAAATGAAAAGCTTTGGTAAACCCCAGTCTTTAATATATTGTCTCCAGTATCAGAACCTTCAAGCACAGAACTCATAATTCCATTTACATTTAATGTCATACTCATGTTATCAGGTGCACTACGAGGAGTATCAAGATATAATCGTCCATTACGAATAATTAAACCTCTGAAGCGATAACCATAGTAATCCCCATTAATCGCGACAATTGCACCAGATCTTCGTGCCATACTTGAAGTAGTTTCTGAAATATTCTTTCCAAAAGTATCTTTCGCAAACATACTTTGAATAACAGCCATGTTGCGTACCTTCACATCCACGACATAGACATCACTATCAAACTTGCGAATTTTTTCCAAAGTAATCGTCATGTCTTGATCTTGATACTGAGTTTCATTAGAAATAAACTCATACACAATCGGTTCTGGAATCTCGTCGATAGGATCTGTTGGATCGGTAGGGTCTATAGGAGCATTTGGATCAATAATATCACTCCCAATCGGTTCCTCTCTCACTTCAAGTAAAAAGGCATCATATAAAATGATGCTAGAAAGACTTAAACTTAATATGACAAGAATACTGATTAAGATAGTTTTTTTCATGAATGAGATCCTTTAAAGAT
>DITO01000128.1 GCA_002422065.1 Erysipelotrichaceae bacterium UBA6182
CTTACTCATGAACCATCAGCAACAGCTTGGTTAAATGAATATCCACAATACGCAAAAGAAATTGCACAGGGGTTTGCAAATTACCTCCTACTACCTTAACTATGATTATTTCACTCAGTCACATTTCAAAAGCATATCCCTCAAAAAACATCCTAAGTGATGTTTCTTTGATGATTAATAAAAAAGAAAAGATTGCTATTATTGGGCTTAATGGTAGTGGTAAAACAACATTATTAAACATCATAACTAAAGAACTTACACCAGACTCGGGGGATGTATTCTATAGTGGTAAGATCATCATTCAATCATTAAAACAACATGCTTTTGAGAATGAAGAATTAAGTGTTCAAGAAGTCTTTGAACAATCAATGTCCACCGTCGTTACACTTGAAAAGCAATTAAACAAACTTCATCATCAAGTTTCTAATCATCCAGAGGATGAAAAGCTATTATCAAAATTAGCCACTCTCCAACATGAGTTTGAAGAGCTTGGTGGATATCATATTCAAAGCATTATGGAAACCATGCTAACAAAAATGGGATTTAGCAAGGAAGTACTATCCAAGTCCATTCACACCTTTTCTCAAGGTCAAAAGACACGCTTAGCCTTAGCTAGTTTACTTCTTTCTTATCCTGATGTTTTAATTCTTGATGAACCAACGAACCATCTTGATATCGATATGATTGAATGGCTAGAAGGATTTCTTGTCACATACCCAAAAACCATCATCTTTGTGTCCCATGATCGTCGTTTCATTGATAAAGTTGCTACAGATATTGTAGAAATAGAATATGAGAAAGTAACTCAGTTTAAAGGAAATTATTCTTCCTATCAAAAAGCAAAAACTAAAATGATAGAGAAGATGCAAAGTGCTTATCATCGTCAACAAAAAGATATTGAACGCTTAGAGGAACTGATTGAAAAATTCAGATATAAACGCTCAAAAGCAGCATTTGCACAATCAAAGATTAAATACCTTGAAAGAATGGAACGAATTGATTCACCTAAGAAAGCTGCAAAAGCAATGACTTTCTCTTTTAATCCTTATATTAAAGGAGGGAAGGAAGTCATGGTGATGTCACAAGCATCCATTGGCTATGATTCAACTCTACACACATTAGATCTAACTCTACAACGTGGTCAACGCGTTGCGGTAGTTGGGAAAAATGGAGTAGGGAAAAGTACACTACTTAAAACCATAGCCAATGAAATACCACTCCTTGGGGGTGAATTTATCTTTGGTCATCAAATCCAAGTTGCTTATTTTGATCAAAACCATGCTCAACTCAATAGTTCTAAACTTGTTATTGAAGAATTATGGGATGAACATCCACAACTTGATCATCATCAAATTCGTTCAATCTTAGCTCAATTCTTATTCACTCAAGATGATGTCTTCAAGGCAGTAAGTGCATGCTCTGGTGGTGAGAGAGTTCGTCTTTCACTTGCTAAGATTATGTTGAAACGAGCTAATCTGTTATTATTAGATGAGCCTACCAATCATCTTGACATTCCTGCGAAGGAAGCACTCGAAGAGGCATTGATATCTTATACTGGAACTATTCTCTTTGTTTCACATGATCGATACTTTATTGATAAAGTAAGTACGGCTGTGTTAACCTTAGATGAGCATTCTGGACAACTTGTCACAAAACAAGTAACAAGTGCTAATATCGAGGTTGTTGATGAGGTTAAAGAGCAACGTGTGATAGCTCATCAAGAAAGAAAAGCACAACAAAAATCACGTAAGCAAAAAGAAAAAAGATTACAAGAGCTAGAAAAGCTCATTCAAGATAGTGAACTACAACTAGAAACATTAAGAGATCTTCGCTTTGATCCGGAGTATTATCATGACTTTTCAAAAATGGAAAGCTTAAATGCTCAAATCGATGACCAACACAATGTAATCGCTAAGTTCGTAACCGAATGGGAAACACTATCCTTAGAAATGGAAGAGGGAGAAAACAATGATTAAAACATTTGAACCACTAGAAATAGGTGGAATGAGCATTAAGAATCGAGTAGGGGTTGCACCCATGTGCACCTACTTATGTGAGAAAAAGGATGGTGTAGCTAATGATTTTCATTTTATGCACTATACTAATCTTGCTTTAGGACAACCTGGCCTTCTTATTCAAGAAGCAACTGCTATTAATGAGTTTGGTTATATTTCAGATAACTGCCTAGGAATCTTTAATCCTCGTCAGAAAGAAGCATTAACTCATCTTGTATCACTCGTCCATCGCTTTGATACTAAATTTGGAATACAACTTGCTCATGCTGGTAATAAAGCTAAACGTAGTCATACTCCAAAGTATGGACCAATGAGTATGGATGATGTTATTGGTATGAGTCATACGGATATTGAACGATTTGTACAAGATTTTGCGAATGCTGCAAAAGCAGCACGTGCTTGTGGGTATGATTTTGTTGAAATACATGGTGCACATGGATATTTGATTAATCAATTCTTATCTCCACTATCCAATCAACGTGAGGATGAATATGGACAAGATCGCACATTGTTTCTTAAAAAAGTTGTTCAAGCAGTAGTTAAAGCATTTGAAGGACCAGTCTTCATTCGATTAAGTGGAGATGAATATGATCCAAATGGAAATAGTGTTGAAGATATCCAAAAGATTGGAGCTCTTTGTTTAAACTTAGGAGTGTGTCTTCTCAATGTTTCATCAGGAGGATTTGCAAATATCCCAAGTATTGGACCACTTTACCAAGTTCATCTTGCTGATCAAATGAAGAAAGCAACAAAAGGACTAGTTGCAACAGCGGGTCTAATTACAGAATCAGAACAAATTGCCAATATCATTGATACTAATCAATCCGATATTGTTCTTTTAGGAAGAAAGTTTCTCCAAAATCCATATTTCTTACTTCAGTGGAGATATAAATTAGGACTACTAGAAGAGAAGGATGTCTTCATTTATATGTATCGTGGATTAAAAAGTCTTAAATAATTGGAACTTTAAGTTTAGTCTAAGTTTTAGTATAATAGGAATGTTAAAAAGGAGGACAATATGTCAAATTGTTTAGTGGCTCAATCAGGAGGACCTACCTCTGTTATTAATGCAACCTTAGCCGGTGTCGTTAAAGCAAATCAACTTAATCCAGTCTACGATATCGTTTATGGAGGACTTCATGGCGTTGAAGGTATCCTACAAGAAATGCTTGTGGACTTAACTCACATGAGTGAGTATGACAATCTTATACTTCGTCAAACTCCAGCTTCAGCATTAGGTTCATGTCGTTATAAACTTAAACGTGCTAACATTGCAGATTTTGAACGAATTGTCGAAGTACTTCGTAAATATAACATCGAAACGCTGTTCTACATCGGTGGGAACGATTCTATGGACACTGTAGCGGCATTAAGCGAATATGCAACCGCAAACAATATCACTGACCTTCGTTTCGTAGGATGTCCTAAAACCGTTGATAACGACCTTATGGTTACTGATCATTGTCCAGGATTTGGTTCTGCAGCTAAGTTTATTGCGAATACAGCACTTCAAACATGGTTAGATGTTAATGTCTACACTCGTCAAGAAGTCTTCGTATTAGAAACTATGGGACGTGATGCAGGATGGTTAGCTGCTTCAGCATGTTTGTCCGGTATTGTTGATGTCTTGTTACTTCCTGAAGTTGCTTTCAATAAAGAACTATTCTTAGCTCAAGTTAAGAAACATATTGATACAAAGAATAAATGTTATGTGGTTGTCTCTGAAGGAGTTAAGTATCCTGATGGATCTTATCTTGCGGCTGGAGAAGCTAAAAATGATGGTTTTGGTCATGCAGTATTAGGTGGAGCGGGCCAAGCTGTTCGTCAATTAATCTTAGATAGTGGAGTTGCTAGTCGTGTTAAAGTTCAAGACTTATCCACTGCTCAACGTTGTCATTCAACGGATCAATCATTAGTAGACGTAGAAGAATCATTCAAACTTGGTATGTCTGCTCACATGAGATCGATGAGTAAAGATTTCACTGGTCAAATGGTGGGAGTAAAACGAGTCTCAAATGCTCCATACAATGTTGAATACTTTGCAACTAAAGCAAGTAATGTTGCCAACCATGTTAAGAACTTCCCACATGAATGGATGCTTCCAGATTATGCTGGAGTAACACAAGATGCTCTTGATTACATGAGACCACTCATTAATGGATCACCAGTAATTATCTATAATGAAGGTGTTCAAGCTTATTTAAGACCTTTATACTTTAAATAACGAAAAAGACCTCACGGTCTTTCAGACTGTAGACAAATATGGGGTTAGAAATTCATCTGAAGGAC
>DITO01000160.1 GCA_002422065.1 Erysipelotrichaceae bacterium UBA6182
AATATCTCCCTCATGATGTTCAATTCGATATTCCAAACCAAGTTTATTAAAAAGACTTTGCTCATCAGCTTTTAAAGAATAACCACAAATTTGAGCACCCTGATTAAGTAAAATCTGTGTTAACCAAGAACCTTTGAAACCTGTGTGTCCAGTAATGAATACTCTTTTGTTTTTATAGTAATCAAGAAACATCTTACCACCGCTTCCAAGGAGCATTGCCCTTTTTCCAAATTGCTTCAAGTGCTTCCTTGTCTCTCAATGTATCCATGCATTGCCAAAAACCAACATGTTTGTATGCCATAAGTTGGCCTTCTTTAGCTAACTGTTCCAAAGGTTCTCGTTCAAAAGTGGTTTGATCACCTTCAATGTACTTAAACACTTGCGACTCAAGCACCATGAAACCACCATTAATCCATCCACTTTCTTCATTGCGTTTTTCCTTAAACTGGTTAATCATGTCACCGTCGTCGATGTCCAATAAACCAAACCGACCACCTGGTTGGATTGCTGTTAATGTTGCATATCGATTCTGTTCATGGTGAAACTTGAGCAACTCATGAATGTTGACGTCAGAAACACCATCACCATAGGTCAACATGAATGGCTCATCTCCAATATAATTCTGGATACGTTTGATACGCCCACCCGTCATCGTATCCAAGCCCGTATCGACGATAGTGACCTTCCATGGGTCTAGATATTTCTGATGCACAACCACTTTATTGTGCTCCGTAAAATCAAAAGTGATATCTGACATGTGTAAAAAGTAATTTGAAAAATACTCTTTTATAATGACTTGTTTGTAACCACCACAAATTACAAACTCATTGAATCCATATGAAGAATAGTACTTCATGATGTGCCAAAGTATTGGTTTTTCACCAATTTCAATCATGGGTTTAGGTATGAGGTGACTTTCTTCACTGATTCGGGTACCAAATCCCCCCGCCAAAATTACTACTTTCATTATGTTGCCCCCTATCGATATTTAATCTTAAACAGAATCCTTAGAATATGGATAATCTGTTTGTTTATCAGTTTAAGATATGCCTGATACTTTTTTGGTAACGAAGTGATATAACGATTGCTTTTCCAAGATGGAAAATTCAATGACATGAACTTAAATGAATTATCGAACAAGTTAACATAGTCCTTAGATTTTAAAAATCTGAACCCACCATAAAGAATAAGCTGTTCGATACAAACATATTCGAATTCTTCATAGTACTCTTTTATTAGCAGATTAGACTTAAGATACTTTAGCGTATTCTCAATAATCTGGAAAATATCGTACTGCTTTGGATTCTCTCCAGAACCCATTATCGAATTACTACGTTGAACGTAGTGTACAAATGCTTCATTAATGTACGTTATCGTATTTGCTTGGGTAAAGATAGGTAGTGTTACTGGTATGTCTTCATACCATAAGTTCAATGGATATCTGAATTTGTTCTCAAAAAAGAACTTACGATGATATAGTTTGTTCCAAGCGAACAGAGGTGAAAGAAACGCAGACTTTTTCTTTGATACTCCAGCAATGTCTTTTAAACCCTTCATCAACATCGTACGATTGGTCTGTTCCCATTCATACATAATGTCACATATAACGAGGTCGGCATCCTCTACTAATGCTTTCGTATACATACGCTCATACATCTCTAAATCGATGTAATCATCACTATCAACAAAACCTATGTAAGCACCTCTTGCATACTGGATTCCAAAGTTACGTGCATCACTCAATCCACCATTTGGTTTGATGTATCCAAATACTCGATTAGGATAGTTATTCACATACCGATCGATGATCGCTTGAGAGTTATCAGGCGAACCATCATTCACAACGATGATTTCAATTTCCTCTAGAGTTTGATTCACTAAAGAGTCTAGGCAACGATCTAGATATTTCTCAACTCTATAAACAGGAACTATGACACTTACACTAACCATTTGGATTAATATCGATCCTTGATGATGTAGTTTGGACGATGTTTGACTTCCATATACGTTTTGGCGAGATACTCACCTAACACACCAATACTTAGTAGTTGAATTCCACCTAAAAATAGAATGATCGTCAGCATGGATGGATAGCCTGCCACAGGATCACCATAAAGCATGGCTTTAACGATTACGAAAATCATATAAAAAAACGCTAAGAAAGAAACGACGAATCCAAAGAAAATCGATAGGCGCAATGGAGCTGTTGTAAATGCAACAATTCCTTCAATGGCATATCGAACCAATTTCCAAAAACTCCACTTGGTTTCACCTGCAATGCGCTCCACGTTCTCAAATTCCATATACTTGGTATTAAATCCAACCCAAGCAAATATACCTTTTGAAAAACGATGGTACTCACTTAATGAAATTATGGAATCAACCATGACACGTGACATCATACGGTAATCACGAGCACCATCCATTATGGTCACATCACTGATTTTATTGATTAACTGATAGAATTTTCTCGCAAAAAAACTTCTGATTGGTGGCTCTCCTTTACGATCCACACGATAGGTTGCGACAGAATCATAACCTTCTACTTCTAACTGTCTCAACATTTCTTCGAGTAAATGTGGTGGGTCTTGAAGATCTGCATCCATCAAAACAACATAATCACCATTACTCTCTTTTAATCCGGCTAACATTCCAGCTTCTTTGCCAAAATTGCGACTAAAGTTAATTATCTTCATATCACATTTCGGATT
>DITO01000271.1:0-2550 GCA_002422065.1 Erysipelotrichaceae bacterium UBA6182
ATCTCTTCATCTTCAATCTCTTCATCTCCATCTCCGATGAATTCAGGAAGATCATCCGTTGAATCATCTTCACTTATACTATCAGGGACTTGAATATCTTCTTCTTCCTCACTGATTGCAATGTTAGACTCTTTCATCCACAGTAAGAAAGCTTCAGCATCATCATCTGAGAAATCATAGAGTGAAAACAGCTCGTCTAAATCAGATTGATATAACGCTTTTTTCTTCTTTGATTTTTCTAAAAATGAATGTTTGATTTGATCAAGTGTTTGTAGTTCTTTTGGCATAATACACCTACTTACCGTTTAAGCGGTCTTTCTCTTTTTTTGTATGAATCATCTCATCTGCAATGATTGCTTTTTCTTGTTGGTCCTGAGTGAGTAAACTCTTTTGTTTAAGTTGCTTGATTTTATCATCAAGCATTTTACTTTTGACCTGAACTATAGCTTCATCCAGTGAGATAACGTTGTATGATTTTGGAAACAATGGCCAATCAATAACCCATAAAAAGAAACGTTGATTATCTTCATCATTCATTTTACTTAAGATATCAGCAACTTCTAATGTCTCATGATCACGATAATAAGATAATAATCTTAGTGCTAATTGATTAGCATGAGAATCATTAAGAAATCCACATTGATCTCTAAAATAAAGAGCTGCTTCTTTTGATAGCATCATTTGAGTTAATATTTCCATCTCATAAGATGGAATAATAAATGGTTGACGTTTAGCTTGCGCAATGGTGTTTGGCTGTGGTTTTGCATTGGAGATTGCTTTATAGATCTCACTAACATCAATGTCAATAAGTTTAGAAAGCATATCTGCAAAATGCTTGCGATCTACAGAATCAGGCAATAACTTAATGAGATCAATCATAGCTAACATGTATGTTTTGCGTTGCTGATAAACTCCTAAATTATAAAGACTTGCTCCATATTTGAATGCAAACTCGATTGCATGATAAGGTTGAGCTACTGTATTCACAATAGCTTGAATACCCTCTTTTGCAATGACATCATCAGGATCTCCACTTATTGGATATTGTAACACACTTACATTCGCTTTCGCTTTTAGTAGCATAGCTATTGCTTTGTAATTGGCAGCTTGGCCTGCTTCATCTTGGTCATAGGCAAGGGTAACATTATAACTTAAACGCTTAATTTTTTCAATTTGATTCGTCGTGAGTGCAGTTCCAAGAGTCGCGACAACATTAAAGATATTCGCTCTCGCAAAAGCAATCACATCCATGACCCCTTCTACGACAATAATATATCCTAGTTTACGAGCATAATCTTTAGCACGATGAAAGTTGTATACTAGTTCTGATTTTACATAATAATCATTGGTATTCGTGTTTATATACTTACTACTTACCTGTGAGTCAAGCGCTCGAGCACTAAACCCTACAACCTGACCATCATCATTTGCGATCGCAAAGGTGAGACGATGTTCAAAGACATCAAACCAACGCTCTTCATAATCATTTACAACGTTAACTTCTTTTGCTTTATATAAGGAGTATTGCTTTGCTTGCAAAAATGTTGATAGTACTTGTTTCTGAGGTGCATATCCAATATCAAACATTGCTATTATCTCATCACTCAAACCACGTTGATGTGCATAGTCAAGTGCTAGAGTACCATCCACTGAGAACAGTTGATACTTAAAGAAAGCTTGAGTTTCATTAAGAATTTTTAATCCTTCTACTTTAGAAGGATCAATATCTTTTTTCTTTTCAACATAATCAAAAGATTGATTACTTAGTGATGCTACTTTAGAAACTGCATTTAAGAAGCTAATCTTCTCAAAATTTGAA
This sequence comes from Erysipelotrichaceae bacterium UBA6182, assembly GCA_002422065.1. GTDB lineage: Bacteria > Bacillota_I > Bacilli_A > Erysipelotrichales > Erysipelotrichaceae > UBA6182. Next base: position 1,820 of record DITO01000271.1, read on the forward strand.
ACAAAATTAAATACATTTCCCCCTGCCCCACAAACAAAACATTTGTAGATTTGCTTTGTAGCATTAATAGACATTGAAGGATTGTGGTCATCATGAAAAGGACATAATGCCACATGGTTTTTACCTTTTTTACTTAAAGGAATATATGTTCCAATGATAGACACAATATCAGCATTTTTTCGAATCGTTTCAATTGTTTGATCATCGATTCGATGTTGTGTCATTAAAANNGTGACACAGAATGGTGTACCAATAGCATCTGAGCGACGGTAACGCTTACCAATACTCCCTGCTTCGTCATAATCAGTATTAAAGTGTTTTGCACATAGAGCATAGACACTTTGAGCTTTTTCACTTAATTGTTTTGATAAAGGAAGAATTGATACTTTAAAAGGTGCAAGAGCAGGATGAAGCCTTGCCACAAGACGAGAATCATCTTCACCAATTGGTTCTTCAACACATGCTTCAGCCATAAATGCTAAGAATAGACGCTCAACACCCACTGCTGGTTCAATAACATATGGAATATATTTTTCATTAAGTCCTTGATCAAAGTATTCCATTGATTGCTTAGAATGTTCTTGATGTTGAGTTAAATCATAATCAGTACGATTAGCAATTCCCCATAGTTCATCCCATCCCCAAGGATATTTGTATTCGATATCAGAGGTTGCTACAGAATAATGTGATAATTCTTCAGCATCATGTTCACGAAGACGAACATTTTCATC
>DITO01000271.1:2577-3752 GCA_002422065.1 Erysipelotrichaceae bacterium UBA6182
GTTCTAAAGATGAAATTACCTGGAGTAATCTCGTTTCTAAAACTCTTACCGATTTGACCCATACCAAACGGAATCTTTTTACGATTAGCACGGACGACATGTTGAAAGTTTACAAACATCCCTTGAGCTGTTTCAGGTCTGAGATAAATAACCGCAGAACTATCTTCAACAACACCTTGGAATGTTTTAAACATTAGATTGAATTGACGAATAGAAGTAAAGTCTTTTGAACCACATGATGGACATGCGATATTATTCGTTTTAATGATTTCTTCCATTTGCTCAAATGTAAGTGTTGCAGCATTTACTTTATTCGATAATGCTTCATCAATGAGTTTATCAGCACGATGACGTGTTTTACATTGTTTACAATCCATAAGTGGATCACTAAATGTTTTTAAGTGACCGCTTGCTTCCCATACTTTAGGATTCATAAGAATTGAACTTTGAATACCAACGTTATGAGGGTTCTCACGTATAAATTTTTGCCACCATGCTGCTTTGATGTTGTCTTTTAGTTCAACACCAAGTGGGCCATAGTCCCAAGTGTTCGCAAGACCACCATATATAGCAGATCCTTGAAATACAAATCCTGTTGTTTTTAAATGGGTAATCAACTGCTCAATTGTTAATTTTTTCATACTTTTTCTCACTTTTCTCAATTATTATACAAGTTCGTCCATGAATTTCCAACTCTTCATGGCAAGAGGATATGAATCTTTAAGTTCATATACTAAAAGTTTTACAACATTCATCGTTAATGCATGAAATGAACACTTATAAGCTAAATCAAGTGGTGCTTTCGCAAGACATCGAAGTGCACGAAGAACTTCAATATCAGAGAGATCAACTTTCTCTTGAGTGGAGCATTTCTTACAGCAAAATCCTCCAGCACTTAAACTAAAACTACTAATCTGAAGTGATCCACAAGTTACACATTCATCCATCACCATTTCACGACCATCATGTTTTAATGTGTCTAAACACCATTTAGTCATTGCAGCTATCGGTGAGGTTTGGCAAAGTTTCATGTAATCAACAATTGTCCACAAAGGATATGATAATGCTTCTAAACGATTAATGCTTTCCATGGACTGCAATAAAAATGATGCAGCTGCAAGCGAATTAAAGTCTTCTAAGACAATAGACTTTTTTAGCGATGCACTCATGAAAAA
>DITO01000287.1 GCA_002422065.1 Erysipelotrichaceae bacterium UBA6182
ATAAAAAAAGATATATTTCGATTCGTAGTGTATAAAGAATACGTCCAATGCAAAGGATATAACTTAGAAGAATATCTTCCAGATCCAAATGTTTGGAGACTGAATTCTGATTAGTATTCAATAGTTCATATAATAACTACGAATAATCCACTTTTTGTGGGTTTTTCTTTATGTGAAAGATAATTCTCTCTTGAAGTGAAAGGCTTTCTTTGGTAAAGTTAATAAGGGCACGCCCCTTACTGATAGGGCGGCTTTTTTGTTTTTAAAAGAGGAAATGAGGGATTTTATGGCTAAATATATCTTTGTAACTGGTGGCGTAGTGTCTGGTATTGGTAAAGGCATTATCGCAACTTCTCTTGGGCGTTTGCTTAAGAATCGTGGCCTAAAAGTATTTATGCAGAAGTTTGATCCCTACATCAATGTTGATCCAGGAACAATGTCTCCTTATCAACATGGAGAAGTTTTTGTTACTCGAGATGGTGCAGAAACAGATCTAGATTTAGGCCATTATGAGCGCTTTATCGATGAGGAACTTACTCAGAGTGCTTCAATTACTACTGGAAGAATTTATTCTTCTGTTATTGCAAAAGAGCGTCGTGGTGACTATTTAGGGGCAACTGTCCAAGTTATTCCTCACATCACTGATGAGATTAAAGCTAAAGTCTATGCTGCTGCTAATGAATCTAATGCCGATGTTGTCATTACTGAAATTGGGGGTACTGTAGGGGATATAGAATCGTTACCATTCCTAGAAGCTGCAAGACAAGTTCATGCAGAGCATGAGAAAGAAGATGTATTGTTTATTCATACAACATTAGTCCCTTTAGTTCCAGGGGGAAGCGAACTCAAGACTAAACCAACACAACACTCATATAAAGAACTCATGTCTCTTGGAATCAAACCAAATATTATTGTGACACGTTCTGAAGAACCACTATCTGCAGATGTAAAACGTAAGATTGCATTGTTCTGTGATGTTCGTGAACACGCCATCATAGAATCATTAAACACTAAGAACATCTATGAGATTCCTTTAACCTTCAAGAATCAAGGATTTGATGATTATGTTCTTCATAAACTAAAAATAGATGCACCAGAAGCAGATATGTGTGAGTGGAAGAATATGATTGATCGTGCTTATAACTTAAATCATTGTATACGTATTGCCTTAGTTGGGAAGTATGTACAACTTCATGATGCTTACTTATCAGTTGCGGAATCACTCAAACATGCAGGATATGAACTTGATGCTCATATCGAAATTGAATGGGTTAACTCAGAAAAACTTGAAATTGATACTATCGTGGAATCACTCTCCCATGTTGATGGTATTCTTGTGGCAGGTGGGTTTGGGGGCCGTGGTATTGAAGGTAAGATTGCTGCAGCTCATTATGCACGTACCCATAACATTCCTTACTTTGGTATATGCCTTGGTATGCAAATCGCAAGTATTGAGATTGCTCGTCATGTCTGTGGTTTAGAAGGTGCAGATTCAATTGAATGGAATGAGCAAACACCTCATCCAATTATTCACTTAATGGAAGACTATTCAGGAAGACAACACATGGGTGGAACACTACGCTTAGGAAACTGGCCATGTGAACTTGATGAATCATCTAAAGCTTATGGTGTCTATAAACAAAAGAACATTGTTGAAAGACATCGTCATCGTTATGAATTCAACAATCGTTATAAAGAGATTCTATCTAAAAATGGGGTTTTATTCTCAGGAATGTCTCCAGATAAAGAACTCGTGGAAATCATAGAATTAAAAGATCATCCATGGTTTGTGGGATGTCAATTCCATCCAGAATTTAAATCAAGACCAAATCGCTCACATCCACTATTTTATGGATTTATCAATGCATCTTTAATAAATCACTTAAAAGGTGTAAAATAGAAGCGACACAATAAGGAGAAACACATGGGACTAGTATCAGCAAAAGAAATGTTGCAACGTGCAAGAAAGCATGGTTATGCAGTCGGACAGTTTAACATCAATAACTTAGAATGGACTAAAGCCGTTTTATTCGCTGCTCAAGAATTAAAATCACCAGTGATTTTAGGAGTATCTGAAGGTGCAGGGAAGTATATGGGTGGATATCGTGCCATCGTTGGTATGGTTAAAGGAATGATTGAAGACAACAACATCACTGTTGATGTCGCAATTCACTTAGATCATGGCACTTTCGAAGGTGCACAAAAAGCTATCGCAGCAGGATTTACATCCGTTATGTTTGATGGTTCACATTATGCAATTGAAGAAAACGTCGAAAAAACTAAACAAATCGTAGCATTAGCTCATGCTCAAGGCATTAGCGTTGAAGCTGAAGTTGGGGCTATTGGTGGTGAAGAAGATGGTGTTATCGGTAGCGGAGAAGTGGCAGATCCTAAAGAATGCAAGATGATTGCTGACTTAGGTGTTGACTTACTTGCTGCAGGTATTGGAAATATTCATGGTAAATATCCAGACAACTGGAAAGGCTTAGACTTTGATGTACTTCAAGAAATCCAATCCTTAACAGGACAAATGCCTTTAGTACTTCATGGTGGAAGTGGAATTCCAACTCACATGATTAAAAAGTCAATTTCACTTGGGGTTTCAAAGATTAACGTCAATACTGAATTACAAGTTGATTTCGCAGCTGCTACACGCAAGTATATTGAAGCAGGTAAAGATTTAGAAGGAAAAGGATTTGATCCTCGTAAACTTCTAAAACCTGGATTTGATGCTATCACTGCCACAATCAAAGAAAAAATGGTTGAATTCGGAAGTGCTGGACAAGCAGAATAATTTAAATCAAAGATGATGGATTCCATCATCTTTTTTATTGCCCTCCATCTAACCTCACTATGTAGAATCATTCTATTTAGTGTATAATGGTTAAGAATTGAGGATTAATTATGAACCAAGTACTTAAAATTGAAGGACAACACCCACTCAATGGAGTGGTAAGAATTAGTGGATCTAAAAACGCAACAGTAGCACTCATCCCTGCATCGATATTATCATCGACAGGTCCAGTGTCAATTATTGGTGTTCCAAATATTTCAGATGTAGAATCATTAAATCATCTTTTAGAATTTCTAAACGTAGAAGTAGCAACTCCTACTCCAGGCCATTTAAT
>DITO01000046.1 GCA_002422065.1 Erysipelotrichaceae bacterium UBA6182
TGAGGGTGCTTAATTGCACTCTCTCACTACGGTGATGATATGATTAAAATTGATATATATAATAACGCAGTAGAGATTAACGGACACGCCAATCAAGAGATATGTTATCAAGTTTCCATTGCTTCGTTTATATTAGCAAATGCTATGGGAGATTTAGGAGAGCGTGTTTCACATGAAGCACAAGATAACACTGGTTACACTAAAATAGTATTTAATATCACATATGACACACAATTATTGAGAAACAGTTACGAGCGTGATATGAGATTATGGTTTGGCGATTTCTATTCAAACGATGTAATAATCAATAGAATAGATAACGAGGTGTAATTATGGAAATTATATACATACTATTTATATGCACAATGGCAATGACATTCGTTGCTATGAATAAGATTGATGATAAAGAAGAATGAGGTAATTGTATGAATGTTAAGTTTAAAGCAAAAGCGTTTGATAATGATATTTGGGTTTATGGATACTATGTAGAGTTTATAGCATTAACTGGTGAGGGCAGTTTAAACGGTCAAATCACATTAGATAATCAAACTAAATTACATTGTATCGTTGATGACGTTGGTTGTGTGCATAGAGTACATAAAGACACAGTAACCCATGAAGAAGAATGATAAAGAAATTTGGATTATGTTCGCTGTGTTGTTTATTGCACTTGCAGTGATTGGGTATATATTAGGGATAAGATAAGGAGAAGTGATCTGATTATGGACGATAAGAAATTAAAAGAAATGGCAAAGACTGCACAAGCAGTTACTAGCAAGGGTGCTGAAAAGCCTGATGGTTATGTGTACGCATATCTCAATGGTAAAAAAGAGTTCTTTCCATTAGAGAAAATTGTGATTGCAAGCCGTAACAACATGACTGTCTTAGAGTTGATTGAGATAGTTGAGAAGCAAGGAAAACACATCGAAGATTTAGAGAAACGATTAGACAAACGCATTGATGAGATAAGTCAAGCAAAAATCATAGATTAGGGGTGAATGAAATATGTTTAAGAAGATAATTTACAATGTATTGATGTTGATGTTAGTTGTTTCATCAATCGTAACAGCACTTGGTATTGCTTACCTTGCCGAACCAGACTTTTTTAATTGGTTGTTTGATTGGTTAGATTTAACGGAAGCACAAAAAAGTTATTTCATTACAGGTGTTGGTGGTACGACTATTATGGGTTGGGGTGTTAGAGTTTTGAGAACTGTTGTTAATTCAGACGCATTAAAACGAGATGCACTTCATCAAATCGAGTTGAATAATTTAGAGAAAAAGCACAATACCGAAATGGAATTACTTAAGAGCGACTTTTCTGAATCTATCAAAGTTCAAGCCGATAGCACGAACGAGATTATCGCTACGTTGAACATCTTGGTTGAGCAAAACAAGTTATTGATTAGCGAGAGAGAAGCAAACGCTGAACGCATGATTGCCATGAGTGATACATTAGTACCTAAGGAAGTTAAGGATAGTTACAATGAGTTCTTGCTATCATCACGCAAAATGCCTCAAATTGACACGCTAAAGCATTTTTATGTAGAGAACGTGCAAATTATCAAAGAGATTGTCAAACCTCTTGCAAATGAAGTTAGGGTTAAAATAAGTGAACGTGTTTCTAAGAATAGGGAAAAAAGTAAGGCTGTGAGTGATGTATGAAAATATGGCAAAGACTAATTACTTTAATATTATGGTTGACAGCAACAACGGTTGCGTTTGGAGTACCACTATGGCGTATATTCGATAAGTTAGTTATTGAACATTACGAGGTTACAAGAGCGAGATGGTCTTTTGCGATAGCGTTCGTTTTGATGGGTGTTGGTCTTATTGGTATTAAGGTTTTGAAAGCGTGGTATGAACGCAAGTTGCAAAGCATAGATGTAGCCAATGAGTTAGGCGTTGTTGGTACAACCCCACTTATCATTAAGCGTGTCTTGTTACTCATGCAAGTCGCAATTCCATTATCAGCATTTTCATTGTTTTTATATGGTGTATCACTCATACCAGATATGCCGTCTTACAAGATATTTCTTGGTTTCATGTATTGGTTTCTTGGTGGTTTCTTTATCTACTTACTACATGATGTGATTAAAAATCACTTCTATACTAGAAATGCTATTGCTAAGGCATTGAAGATGGACATGAAAAAAGAGCAGTTAAAAGAACGTAGATTAAGAATTACAAGATAAAAAGTTCTTGAAGGGAGATAGATTATTATGTTAAAAGGATTTAGAATTACCATTTATATTTTCATGTATATCGTACTTGTAGCACTTACAGGTTTACTGAACGTGGTGATATTAAAAGAGTTTGATTGGAGTGCATTCTTAGACATTGAGTTTTGGATACCTATTGGAATCAATAACGCATTTTACTTTGCTGCTTTTGTGATTACAGTTGGTCTTGTCTATGATGTCTTAGAATACAAAGATAAAGACTATCAAGAAATAGAACAAGATATTCGTGATGAGCGTGATAAGTTGGTTTCTGATGAGTTCAAGCAACAAATTATCAATCGTAATTTCGTGGAAAAGAAAAACGTTTGGTTTCAATATGTTAATATTTGGTTGGGTAATCTTCAATCAAAGTTAAGACACAAAACGGCTTTCGTTATGAAAACAAAACCTAAAGAGTTATGGAATCGTAAAGCACTTAATTATGAACGTAAGAAAACAACCCTTAATGATTTTAAGACAAAGTCATGGGTAGATAGCAACCTTATATTCCGCAAGAAATTAGGTTGGGGTTTGCTAGGGTGGTTTAAGAAATTACACTATCCTGAAATTACAGTGAATGAAATTATATACGGATCAGTTTCTATGAAGCCTAAAAAGAGTGAATTAGAACGCCATATCATTCGTGGACAAATTATTAAAAAGTCAGTTACAACCGCTATCTCGATTATGCTATCGGTTATCGTGAGTATCTTACAAGTTGAACGTTTCATGTCACCAATATCTATTCTTATCGCACTTGCTATTATGCTGTTCACCATTTTAATCAATGTGGTTGTCGGTGTGTTCGCTGGGTTCAAAGCCCATAAGGATAGAGTGAATAATGCTACGATTAGATTGGGTGTTGTGTTTGATTTTATGAGTGGTAAGAGATACCCAGACGCACCTATCATTGATTATGTTCCTGAACCGATAAAGGAAGATAGTAAACCAAAGGAAGCACCTAAGCAATTAGATGACTTACCAAATTCCATTGATTTAACATTGAATAAAGAAAAAGAGCCTATTCTTACATAGGCTCTTATTTTTATATTTATTGTGATAATAGTGTTCTTAAATCACCATAGCGGATAAATAATCTTGTATCGGTTCTTGCAACCATGTAATGCAACCATAAGTTATTGTCTTGATAGATAACCCTAATCACATCTGAAAGTTTGTATGATGTTGCTAAGATAGGCAACGTTCCATAGGTTGATAATACATCGTCATTTAACCTTTGGTTGCTTTCATGCCATGCTGTTTCAGGTATGTTTTCCCATTTCAAATCACTCACAACATAAACCGAGATCGATGTCTTAGATTTAATATTATAATTACCATATAATTGATATCTAATTTCATTGGTCTGCACATATAATTCAAGATTACCAATTTCATTCGACTCATAAAATCTTAATTCATTGATAGTGGGTAAGTAAACCTTTTGTACGAGTTCACCTGTCTTTTTATCAACTTCGTAATATAACGATACTACGATATAATCATCATCATGTGATGTGTCATTAAGGTCGATACCGTTCAAAACGCACCCCATGACACTTACTGATAACATCAATGCGATAAATATTAAAAATAATTTCTTAATCATTATAATCAATCACTACTCCTTTACTTTTGTTACTTCTTCTTCCGCTTCTTCAACATTTTCTTCAATAGGTTCAGCATTGACTGTTTCGTTTGCTCCCTCGATAGGTTCAATATTGTCAGTTGCTAAGAATCCGCTTTCTCTCATCATTGCCTTAAGCATTGTATTGAACTCATCGGTATCACCGTTCACTTCTGCATAAGGTAGGATTGACTTGAAGTAATCATGGTCGAATAGACCCTCACCATAAGTATGCTCTTTGATACTTTCTAACAATGCAAATTCTTTCTTGTCTTTGTCTTTGGCTTCTTCAATAACCTTATTGATTTGGTCGATGTGTTGTGCAACGGTTTGACCCATTGAAATCCACAACTTAGATGACTTAGCATAACTCTCATGGCTTTCATTACTTAAAAATCTTTGAATCTTTTCTACCGCTTTAAGTTCGTGTTCATGTTGTTGAACATTTCTACGTCTATAAAAAATGCTAAACGCTACACGATTGATAAGTCTTTTAACCTTGTCAATCTCCACTTGATCCGTTAATACCTTTAGTTCTACTGCTTCTTTTACTTGCTCACTCATTGTTTGTTATTCTCCTCTTTTTTAAGTTTAAGTTCTTTGATTTTTTCGTTGTATTTATCAATGTCTTGTTGATAAAACTTATCCCAATTTTTTAGGCTGTCCTTCCTATCTTTGATTTTATTTTGTAGTTGTTCAATTTCATAATCGTAATCAATAGGTTTTGGAAGATTCTTAATCTGCTCAATGAGATGTTTTTGCTTTCTACTTAATCCACCTTCGTGTTGTGCAAACACTCTACCGTTATATTGAACAACGACATATTCACGTCTAAAACCGCTGTACTCAATGTTGTTTCGAGATACAAAGTTATCTTCTTGAAAACCAAGATTTCTTAATGCAATCTTATTATCATCTGTCAATTCGTGAATTGTAAATGTGTCATAATCCACAGTACTGTCAATTAACTTTTCGTACCACGCTATTAACCATAAGAATGGTGCAACAAATAAACCTACTACAAATGCAAATAATATTAACCAAACATCTTTTAATTTCTTTCTGGGATTATCAACCCAATACCCAACCAATGTGTTAATGAATATCAACACCGCATAACCAATCAATAACCATAAATACCATTCCATAATTTACTTACTCTCCCTTTTTAATTTTTTCGCTCGTAAGCGTTGTTTCAGTTTTTAAAATCTCATCACGCAACCATAAGCGTAGTGTGTCGCTCTTAACCTCTTTGTAGTTCGCTCTCGGTTTTGAAAGCACTAGATTAGGGTTTTTGAGTTCAGCACGATACAGTTGTTTAATACCGTAGAAGTGGGTTGTTTCATTTCTTTCTAGCAACGCCACATCTTGATAAGTCTTGTAAAGGTGTTTGTCCTTTACCTTTTTTCTTAAGAGTTCTCGATACTTCACAAGTTGCAAGTAGTATTGATTTGCGATTGACAACCCTTTCATATTCCACATACTCTCGTGCAAGTATATGCGTATCTTTTTCATGTAGTAATTTGGTATCTCGATTTCACTTACCACTAGCAAGCCACAATCATCAACCGCTTTTATGCTAACTCCCATGATTCTAACGAGTGTTGTTTCTTTAGTCCTCGTGTTTGTATGGTCGCTCTTTATGTTGCCCTTTTCATAGCCCATAATACCCCTCTACGCTCTTTTTATATCGGTTTGTAGTAAATGCACTGCCCATGACAATAGCGTCCGCTACACCTAAATCATTACGCTGATAATCGTTGCTATCATATTGAAGTCCTGGAGTTACAATGTTGTAAACCCTATTCACGATTTCAATTTTCTCTAACGCAAGTTTCTTACATTGTATTCTATCACCGAATAAGTACTTCTCCCAACCATGAACGGACGGTGTCGCATAGACAATTCCAAGTTGTTCGCAAATCAATTTAATGATAGTTCTAATACGGATCAGTTTAAGTGCAGTTCTTCGCTTTGTGTTTTCAAAGTCCACCCCATGCACCACGATATAAGAAAGTCCTTTGTCTTTAGCAAACGCACTAATCGTTTCATACAGCACATCAAGATGTTCCGTTTGTAGTTTACCATATTCTATAAGGTTTTCACCCTCAAAATATGCGTAACACACTTGTTCAGTTTCATTCCCTATCGCTAATGTTTTCATGTTTTTTATCACTCCTTGTTTTTAATTACTTGTAATGTTATAAGTTCATACACGCCATAACCTTTAATCATCGACCATTTATTTTTGGCTTCTAATTGTCTTGTCGCTTCCTCTAAATCGGTATAACATTTACCCTTATTCGTTGTTATGTCAAGACCTATACCACCCTCTGGACTCATTATGATATATACTTCTTCCAAGTTATTCACCTCTTTCCTCTGTTAATGCCTTGATATAGTCAATAATATCTTGCATACATTTTGTGTCAAAATCTAAATCAGCACATGGGCTAAATACATACGCTCTAAAACCTACACGCCAATATATAGTTCCTAATAGTTCATCACCTTTATTCATAACTCTAACATGATACGTTTTCTTGCCTTGATATTTATACCTTGAGAATATCAAATATTTAGTTGTTACTCTATCTTCCATTTAATAATCACCACCCTACCTATTAAAGTTTACGATATACGATAGCATGTATGAGTTTGATGTATCACTCGCTAATGCGTATTGATACTGTGCTATCTCGTGCGACTTGATTCCATGCTTTAAGTAATCTCTATGCTTAGGATACAAGTCATTGTGCTTCTTGATGTAATCATCAATTCTCTTAGTTAATTCATCGTTACAATACTTGATGTTGCCAACAATTACCCCATAGATTTGCAACGGATAACCTTTTCTAATTTTTCTTGCCATGATGTTAATCACTTCCTATTCTATATTTTTTTAAAATAAAAACCTCATATTGCTATGAGATTATGTATTGACAATTTTACACCACGCATTTATCATGCTTTTTCCTCTACCAACTGAGGTAATACCCACATTGTGAGTATATTGGATTCGAACCAATGACACAAAAGTTCCTATTGATATTTTTGCTGTTAGCGTGGTTATTTAATCACTTTGTAGACAACACCCTGTTAGTTTTTCCAAACTGAATTTTGGCGGAATTTTGATTTGCTGTAAGGGTATTTGTATTATTCAATATGTTTCAACACGCATTTATTTGGGTTAACAGTCCGTTTTTGAGTTGCTGTTAGCGTGTTTACATCTTCTATTATAGTGATTTTTTATTATTTGTCAATACACAATCAAACATTTTACTAAAAATATTTACTCAAAGATTGAATATCTTGTGTTTTGAAGCACTTCAACCATAAGT
>DITO01000186.1 GCA_002422065.1 Erysipelotrichaceae bacterium UBA6182
GGAAGACCATTTCTTCGACCATCTTATGATTATTTCACGCCTAAGATGTTAGAAGACATTAAAAGGATCATTACTAATGGCACTACATAACGATATTATTTATAACACTTTAAGAAGTATAACCGAGAATGTCCACTATATGAGCAATCTATATGACAATACCGAAACAACGAATCAGTTACCTTACATTGTTTATCAAATTATCTCTAAACGGCCAATCACTGCAGATAATAGAGCACTTCTATACAATGTTGAATATCAAGTAACCATTGTTACTAAAACAAGAAATGAAGCACTCATTCATCTATTTGAAGAGACTATGAATCAAAAGGAAATTATTCCGGTGCTAGTGAGTACCTATCAAAACGATGATTATTCAATCAATCGTGTTTATCAAATCAATATTTTATCCACAGGAGGATATTAATCATGTCACAAAACAAAGTAACCTTTGGTCTAAAAAATGTTCATTACTCTAAGGCGACTCAATCGGAAGATGGGTCTTGGACATTTGATACCCCAATTGCACTTTTAGGTGCTCAGGAATTCTCAAGTGAAATCATTGGAGGTAGTCAGTCGATTTACGCTGATGATTCAGTGATTGCAACACTTGTTCAAAACGCTGGTAGAAATATCACATTGAAACTATCAGAACTTTCAGACACTTTCAAAATTGATATTTTGGGGTATAAGCAGTTAACCAACGGAAATCTAGTCGAAGTCACAAATGCTGGTGTTCAAACATTTGCTTTAGGCTTTGAATTTCAAGGGGATNNGTGAATCAGTTGAAGCTAACTCAATCACTCTCAGTATCGTTGCAAGACCAATTGAGGTTGGTAATTATCTCATCACTCATGTTATCGCTAATCTTGGAGATACTAATTATCTTACATTCTTAGAAACCTCACCAGTATTACCAACGATTGGAGTATAACCCATGGAAAAGACACTACACATTCAAAACAGTGAGTACAAACTTAAATCAAGCTTATTTACCATAATTTCATACAAAAATACTTTTGGAACCGAACTCTTTTCCGACATCTCAGTGCTTGATCAGTTATCACAACACAATAATTTATCAGCACTATCTACAGTCATTGATGTCATATTTAAAATCACCTATATTTTGCATAAACCTTTTACCAAATCTAGTTATGATGAGTTTCTTCAAGAGTTCGATTTCACGATTTTAAGTAACACTATTGAGTTGGAAACAATAGCCACTACAATTGCAGAACTACTTGGAACTATTAAAGAGGGAAACTCAGCAAAAAAGTAGGTAACATCCCCATCACTGCTTCTATCATTTATAACCTAGCCAAACTAGGTATTCAAATTAGTGAAAGTCAGTATTTTGACATCAATACTTATGCTGAAATTGTTGATATTGAGATGGAAACACATGGTGGGGTGGGCAGTAGAAATGCTACCCAAACAGATATAGATAAATTCTTGTTATAGAAAGAGGGGATGAACGTGGCAGAGACCATTAAAGGTTTAAACATCAAACTTGGTCTTGACACGACCGAACTTGACCGTAACCTTAAAGACATCACATCCGAACTTAAGGAAGAGCAGAAGGACTTAAAAGCAATCAACAATGCTTTAAAGTTTGATAGTTCAAATGTTTCTTTATGGAAAGATAAACAAGATAAATTAAACCAGGTCCTGGAAACCTCAAAAAAGAAACTCGAAGCACAAAATGCAAAACTTGAAGAAGCAAAAAAGGCATTAAAAATTGGTGCGATTTCGGAGCAAGAATTCGGTGCATTGAAACGATCAATTCAATATACTGAAACCGACATTAACAAACTAAACATTGAGTTAGAACAAACTGCCACGAAGATTAAATCTTTAGGTGCCATCAACGTTGATAAGCTTGCCAAAGTAGGGTCATCGATGACTAAGTATGTGACTGCACCAATTCTTGGTGCTGTTTCTGCTTTAGGTGTATTAACGATGAAGTCCATGCAAACTGCAGATGCAATCGCTGATAATGCATCCAAAGTCTATTTATCAGTTGAAGCATATCAAAAGTGGAGTCATGCCTTTAAAATCCTTGCTGTTGATGAAGCAGTAATGCAAAAGTCCTTTGTAAGGTTGAATTCAATTTTAGGTGATATCGCCACTGGAAATGGATCTAAGTACGAAGAGTACCTTAGTCAAATTGGATTAACAACCAACGATCTAATAGGTTTGGATAGCGACCAAGCCTTCGACCTTATTAGAAACAGTTTATCAAGTCTAGAAGATGCAACACTACGAGTAGCTATTGCAAACCAAATCTTCGGTGACAAGATTGGTGCTGAACTCGCTCAAGTGATTGGTGCAACTACAAGTGAAATTGAAGGACTCAAAAATGAGGCAGAAGCATTAGGTNNTCTATCTCGAGTTTAAGTGTATCTTTGGGAGTCACACTTGTACCAGTACTTCAAAAAGTTGTCGACACCATCCAAGAAAAAGTTATACCAGCAACTAGAAGTATGGTGAATTGGTGGGCTAATCTATCCGATTCAACAAAGAGAATGGTTGGCATATTTACAGTAGTACTAGCTAGTATTGGACCAATCTTGGTAATTGTAGCAAAAGCAATTCCGTTATTTGGACAATTGAAATCCGCTTTATCTATTTTTAAGGGTGCAGAACTGTTTAAGGGACTTGCGATTGGCAAACTTGCAATCATTGGTCTTGTTGCTGCACTGGTAGTTTTATTGCTCAAAAACGAAAAGTTCCAGGAACTATTGAAAAAAGTATTTGATGCACTCCAAAAACTTTTAGTGCCGATCACAGAACTCATATCAAAACTTGCGTCTAAACTCGAACCAATTTTCGAAGTGATTATTGGTATTCTTGATTCCTTGATCAATGCCTTTGTTGAACTTTTAGATGGCATTTTAGACCCACTTATCAACGTGATAGATGTGATTATTATGGTTTTAAGCGAACTAATGAATGCTCTATTAGGGTTACTTGAAGAATTACTTCCACCGTTTATCGAAATTTTGAAGATGCTATCCGGTGTCATTCTATCACTTGTTCCATTTATTCAAATGGTTGTCGAGCTTCTCGGCAACGTTCTATCAAAAGTGTTAGTGGTACTTGTACAGCTCCTGGAACCCCTAAAAGTTATTTTAGAAGTAATCATTGGTGTTTTAGGCATTGTCATGAATACAATTGCAGATTTAATTATGTCCTTTATTGACCCACTAAATCGAGTGCTTGAAGTACTGGGGTCGTTATTTAAAGTGGTAGCAGATGTAGTACTCATCTTGGTTGATATTCTTATTCAAATCTTGACCCCAATCCTCGATGTGTTAATTGCTGTACTAGAACCAATCTTGGCATTGATTACAGTTATCATTGAAGCGATAGCAAGTGTCATGGTTTTACTGATGCCACTCATTGACTTGCTTCTTGCTCCACTGATTGGACAACTCGATATGATCAAGTTCTTACTTGAAGCATTTAGTCCTTTACTTGCCATCATTGGAGAAGTAATCAGTGTTTTATTAGCACCAGCTCTTAGACTCCTCATGACCGTTCTTGAGCCAGTCTTATGGTTATTAACAAAAATCATCGATGCCGTTAAATGGATTATCGATAATATCGCTAAGGCATTCGAAGGTGTCGGAAAAGTGTTTGGTAAAGTGGGTAATTTCTTTGGGGATCTATTCTCAGGGAAGATATTTCAATCGAGTTCAAGTTCATCAAACAGCAGTTATACAACCAACAACGTTACTGTCAATACAACTGCATCAACCATCGATGTAGATGCACTCAATCGTGCTTTGGGAGGTGCTTACTTATGAGAGTTTTCCTCCTAGAGAATCAATATGGAGAGAGATTTCATTTCACATACTTTAATAAAGTGTTACTAACTGGCGTTAACGGATTAGGCTTTTCTAAAAACTATAGTTACCTAAAACATGATATTCACTACACAACTTTAAAGAATAACTTTGAGTTATCAGAAATCAAAGCTGTGATTACCTTTCTTGATGGATATCATGGCTATTATAAATTCATGCAGTTTCTTGAAAAAGGACAACACGATTTGAAACTATTCTATGAAAGCCATGATTTGAAATATTGCTATGTTGATATTGTACATCTCTCAAAATCAGAACTAAAAGCAGGTGGGTTGCAGTCAGAAATTGTGTTAAACAAAAAGTCTTATTGGATTAAAGAACATCACTTCATGATTACTGCTAATGTGGATGGTGGTGGAAAAGTTTATCCTTATTCATATGAATTTACGTACGCAAATGCATCACAAGGTATGATGAACACTCAAATAGGTGGACATCTCAAAGCAAACATGATTATCGAAATCACTGGTGCTATGGAAGAGCCTGAATTGATTGTAA
>DITO01000115.1 GCA_002422065.1 Erysipelotrichaceae bacterium UBA6182
CATCACCGAAATGTAGAGTTTGATCGGGGGCAAGTGTCTCACCAATCCGTTTGATGTAATTGCGAAGTGCTTGAGCTTGATTACTACCAAGCACATAGTATTTGTATGGAACACCTTTTTCACTGATGGCAACAAATGCTTTAGCCACATCCTCTACATAAATAAAGTCATAATTCTGTGTTCCTGAAGTAAACTGCAAGGCTTCTCTCTTGAACATTTTTCGAATAGTTGTATTAATAAATCGAGGTGATGTCTCACCAGGGCCATAAGCATTCGTGATCATTGCCCATTTAAAGTCCATTTGTAATGATGCGGCAAGTGCTTTCCCCATACTGTGAGCACTTTGCTTCGCAGCACCATAAATGTATGCTGCACCAGGCTTATTCCCTTGCGCATACACAGCTTTAAAGGTTTCAAGCTCCATAATACTCCCCGCTCCAATAAAGTTGAGACAACCTAATTTGTGTGATGCTTTAATCGCATCACAGGTCCATTCAACATTCTTAAGCTGTAAAGCGATATTATGGCGATCGCTACCTGCAGAACCTTGCCATGCTAAATGAAAGAATGCATCAATTTCTTCATCAATGTACTCTGGTAGCTCTGTATACTCATCCAAATTCAATTCAATTATTTTTATTTGATCATTCCATTCAAATCTCTTATTGAAAACTCCACCTTTGCGAATCACTGCATAAACAAAATAATCTGATTCTATAAGTGCATTAACAAGATATTGACCAACAAATCCATTTGCTCCAGTAACAATTGCTTTTCTCATCATACAATCTCCTGTTCGAAAGATTTTGCATAGTCTTCAATCTGACTAAATAGAACATGTTTATAATCGTGATTATTAGCTAAAGCTTGGCTTAGTTCAACGGTGAGTCGAACAGCTTCCTCAACATTTAAAAGCGGGTGCCAATTGAAGGTTTGCTTTATCTTTGTACAATCCAACATTAGGAATTTTGCTTCATGTAAAGCTTTTTTTTGGACTTGAGTATGCCATGTTGAACCCGCCCAAAATTTACAGAAATAATCAACTAATAAAGATGTCTCTACACAATCCGAGAGCTCAGGGCCAATATTGTAGGAACTCGCTTTTGAATAATCATTGGCTTGTTTTTGCGCAACAAACAAATACGCAAATAATGGCTCTAGAACATGTTGAAAAGGCCGAACTGATTTTGGATTACGAATCAAAATCGATTCACCTTTTACTGAACTTCGTACACAATCGGGGATGATTCGATTTTTAGCGTAATCCCCTCCACCAATCACATTACCAGCTCGCATTGTGGATAATGGGATGTGCCTATTGGCTAAAAAACTATTGATGTAACTCTCACTGACCAACTCAGAGCAGGATTTGCTATTTGAATATGGATCGAAGCCAGAAAGTTGATCATTCTCTTTAAACGCAATGGATGCGTCATTATTACGATAGACCTTATCTGTAGTAACATTGACTACAGAAATAACACTTTTACTTTTTCGAACGATATCCAATAAATTAACAGTTCCCATTACATTCGTTTCATACGTATATACAGGATCTTTATAAGATTCTAGGACGAGAGGTTGAGCAGCTAAATGAAATACATACTCTGGATCAAACCCATTAAAAACCTGTTCCAATACTTTGTAATCACGAATATCTCCCTCATGATGTTCAATTTGATATTGCAATCCAAGTTTATTAAATAAACTAAGTTCTTCAGCTTTTAGAGAATAGCCACACACCACAGCACCATGATTTATTAATACTTGCGTTAACCAAGCACCTTTGAAACCTGTGTGTCCAGTAATAAATACCTTTTTATCTTTATATAAATCAAGAAACATCTTACCACCGCTTCCAAGGAGCATTGCCCTTTTTCCAAATAGCTTCAAGTGCTTCTTTATCTCTCAATGTATCCATGCACTGCCAAAAACCAACATGCTTGTACGCCATGAGTTGACCTTGCTTAGCCAGTTGTTCCAAAGGTTCACGTTCAAATGTGGTATGGTCTCCTTCAATGTACTCAAATACCTGTGGTTCGAGCACCATGAACCCCCCATTAATCCAACCACTTTCTTCGTTACGCTTTTCTTTGAATTGACTGATCTTATCTGTTTCATCGATATCCAATAGCCCAAACCGTCCACCAGGTTGAATCGCTGTTAATGTTGCAAATCGACTCTGTTCATGGTGGAACTTGAGCAAATCATGAATATTCACATCGGAAACACCATCTCCATAGGTCAACATGAATGGTTCATCTCCAATATAATTCTGGATACGTTTGATACGACCACCCGTCATTGTATCCAAACCTGTATCGACGATGGTGACCTTCCAAGGATCCAAGTATTTTTGATGCACGACTACTTTATTGTGTTCTGTAAAATCGAAAGTAATATCAGACATGTGCAAAAAGTAATTTGAAAAGTACTCTTTGATAATAACTTGTTTGTAACCACCACAAATTACAAACTCATTGAATCCATAAGAAGAATAATACTTCATGATATGCCAAAGGATTGGTTTCTCACCAATTTCAATCATGGGCTTTGGAATGAGATGACTCTCTTCACTGATTCTGGTGCCAAATCCGCCTGCCAATATTACGACTTTCATAATGTTTCCCCCCTATCGATATTTTATTTTGAACAGAATCCTTAAAATATGGATACTTTGTTTGCTTATAAGTTTAAGATATGCCTGATACTTTTTTGGTAACTCAGCGATATAACGATTGCTTTTCCAAGATGGAAAATTCAATGTCATGAACGTAAATGATTTATTGAATAACTTAACATAGTCTTTAGACTTAAGAAATCTGAACCCACCATAAAGAATAAGCTGTTCAATACAAACATATTCAAATTCTTCATAGTACTCTTTTATTAGTAGATTTGATTTAAGGTAAATTAGTGTATTTTCAATTATCTTGAAAATGTCGTATTGTTTCGGATTCTCTCCAGAGCCCATTATCGAATTACTACGTTGAACATAATGTACAAATGCTTCATTAATGTACGTTATTCTGTTCGATTGGGTAAATATAGATAGTGTTACTGGTATATCTTCATACCACAAGTTCAATGGATATCTGAATTTGTGCTCAAAAAAGAATTTACGATGATATAGTTTGTTCCAAGCAAATAAAGGGGACAAGAAAGCACGTTTATTCTCTGGTACTCCATCAATGTCTTTTAAGCCCTTTAACAACATCGTACGATTGGTCTGTTCCCATTCATAAACGATATCGCATAAAACGAGGTCTGCATCATCTTCTATTGCCTTTGTGTACATACGCTCATACATCTCGTGTTCGATGTAATCATCACTATCTACAAAGCCAATGTAAACACCTTTTGCATACAGAATTCCAAAGTTTCGTGCATCACTTAATCCACCATTTGGTTTGATATATCCAAAAACTCGATTAGGATAGTCTTTTACATATTGGTCGATTATATTCTGTGAGTTATCTGGTGAACCATCATTCACAATAATGATTTCGAGATTATCTAGAGTTTGATTCACCAAAGATGCTAGGCATCGGTCTAGATATTTCTCAACTTTATAAACTGGAACAATGATACTTACAGTAACCATTTAGATTAATATCGATCCTTGATGATGTAATTTGGACGGCGCTTGACTTCCATATATGTTTTGGCTAGATACTCACCTAAGACACCAATACTTAGTAGTTGAATACCACCTAAAAAAAGAATGATTGTCAGCATGGATGGATACCCAGCTACAGGATCACCATAAAGCATGGCTTTAAAGATTACGAAAATCATATAAAAAAATGCAAAGAAAGAAACGACGAATCCAAAGAAAATCGATAAGCGCAAAGGTGCGGTTGTAAAAGCAACAATCCCTTCTATGGCGTATCGAACCAATTTCCAAAAACTCCACTTAGTTTCACCTGCAATGCGCTCAATGTTTTCAAATTCCATATACTTGGTATTAAATCCAACCCAAGCAAATATGCCTTTGGAAAAGCGATGATACTCACTTAATGAGGTTATGGAATCAACCATGACACGTGACATCATCCGATAATCACGAGCGCCATCAATGATGGTCACATCACTGATATTATTGATCAATTGATAGAATTTTCTTGCAAAAAAGCTTCTAACTGGAGGCTCTCCTTTGCGATCGACACGATAAGTTGCGACAGAATCATAACCCTCTATTTCCAACTGTCTCAACATTTCTTTAAGTAAATGAGGTGGGTCTTGGAGGTCTGCATCCATTAAAACAACATAATCACCAGTGCTTTCTTTTAACCCGGCCAACATTCCAGCTTCTTTGCCAAAATTGCGACTAAAATTAATTATCTTCATATCACATTTCGGATTGTTCTCTTTGATTTCTTTTAAGATTTGAAGGGTTTTATCCTTTGATCCATCATTAACAAATATATACTCTACTTCAATACTCATTTTGCCTACCTCTTGCTTAAGAACATCAAAAAACAAGTGGAGTGCAGGCTCTTCATTATAACAAGGAACAATGATGGATAAGCGTTTCATGTCAATATCTCCCTCCATGAACTAATATTACTATACACGAAAACGAAGGTCATTTCAGTCACAAAA
>DITO01000146.1:0-6723 GCA_002422065.1 Erysipelotrichaceae bacterium UBA6182
TTTTTGATGTAAATAACATCATTTAATACATGCGTTAAATTGACTCCCATTTTTTATACCTCTACTTTCGTAAGTGATTTGATACGTCCTTCGACGTCTTTTGTATATGTTGTTTCGTATGATTTGCCGTCTGCGTATGTTTCGGTTATTTTAGCCACGTTACCATTTGTGTCGTAGCTTAAATATGTGTTCACATTGTCGCCGACGACTGATGTTAATTTCCCGTTTATAAATTGTATTTGATATTCCCCAACTTCTCTTGTTTCTACTTTACTTGATTTAATATCATTAGTCGCCTTGACTTGCACATCAAGCTCTTTAATTGCTTCATCTACGTTGGTTTCATCTGCTAAGTAGTTCGTGCCTGTGCCATCAAATGCTGTGTTCTCTGCTTGCCCTTGACTCATCTTAATGCCTATGATGTGTAACACATAATCCGTTCCGTTATCTTCTAACTCAAATGATGATGTTGTAGCACCTACAATAAACTTGCCAATTGTTACAGGTGTTCCGCCTTTAGTGTCAAATTGAATCTCTTTGTCAGCAATTATTGTTAAGTCGGTTTTCACAAGTTCAGTATCAATATAGAACTCTGCAACATCCGTTGATGTAACTTGCAATAGGACATAATCATAATCTAAAAGTGTTGCGTTGCTAACTGTGTCTAAATCTCCCAACACTGCAATGTCCGTATCTTCCCAACCATAAATTGCTTTGAGTTGCTCTAATAACGCGTCCACTTCTACTTTAGTATATCGGTTTGTCAACGCCTCATTGATTTGAGTATATGTGTAACTTGCTTCATCGTCACCAACTCGTGTTGCATAATCACTTAGTAAGACTTGAATTATACCGCTTACGATTGATACATACGTTTCATCGCCCTTAACCATACCATGAACAGTATTTGAGGCTTGCGTGTAACCAATTAAACCATTATCAACCCATACAGCACCGTTAAATTCCCATTCGTGATATGCAACGCCATCGCCAGTTCCTAAGTCATAAACTAAGTAGCCATTTTGCCAATTTGTTCCTATTTCAGGAAAATTATCTTCAAAATAACTCCTAAATAACTCTGATAATCCTTGCTCATCTTGTGCTTTTAAAAATTCAGTCGTATAAGGTATTTCACCAAAACTCTTACCACGCCCATCTAATCGTTGTATCTCTTGCTCTAAGTTTTCAATCAATGTGCGAATAAATAAATGTGCAACTTCGCTTGTGTTGTGGTTGTCTAATTGACGTCTTACTAAAACGCCATTTTCAGTAGTTGGTTCATAACTTGTTGGTATGATTTCAACCACATGTGCGTATATTTCTAAATCATCAGTATCAATTAAAACATCATTAAAACCTTGAATAACGACTTCATTGCTTTCAACACTTACTTGTGTGTTTGCACTAATTTCAATTACTTCGTTACCAATAATACTAACATCTTTACCTGTTGGTGCTACATATAACTTAGTTGAAGATTGATATATTCCGTCAGTATCTGCTTCTAATTGTTCTACATCACTTTCAAGTGTTGAAACCTTACCCTCAAGTGTAGATACTTTAGGTTGTATGTCATCCATTTCGCCCTCTAATACTGTCGTTCTACCTTTGTGAGTTGTTGCGTCTGCTTTCGTTTCATATGTTGCAGGAACGGTTGTGTCTTTAAACGTTTCTAAAGCAGTCGTTCTTGCTTTATGTGCAGTAGCGTCCTCTTTAGTTTCGTAAGTAGCAGGAACTGTTACATTTTTAAATGTTTCTAAATCATCAATATCTTGTTCAATTATAACCACGTTCTCTTTTAATGATTCAACATCTTGTGTTAAGTCATTTAATATAGTCATGAAGAAATCGTGAGCGGTTGTAGTTATTGGTATAGATCCTGATGGGTTTGAAAAACCTTTTTGAACAAATATTTCTCCAATGTTATATTGTTTCTCATCAAGATATTGTGCAATATTTTCCGTAAGTTGCCACACATAAGTTGTTTCATCTAAAACTACTTGATAGTAACCTTTATCTTCTTCGTCCGTTACATAAGCAACATTTAATTCCGTTGCAAATTGTTCTCCTAAACTATCATAACCGTCAATTGTTGCTTGTGCTGTTAAATCCCATTCAGTATCAAGAGTTGTTTTATCAGCAAAGAATCCTAAATATTTGCTTCCGTATCTTTGAATATAAGTAACTTCATTTCTAGTGTTTTGATGTTTGTTGTTATTTTGTAAAACGATTTTAGGTATTGTAATAGCAAAACAAGCAAATGAACGTTGTTCGGTTTCTCCTGTAATTGTTTTAGATACAATACCTTGATACTTCATAAAAAACCAATGAGATGTGTAAGCGGTTCTATTATCTGGCGTAAAATTAATAAATGTTGAACTGCCCTCGCTTACTCCATCTTCTAAATAAAGTAAATACAAATTAGCGTAATTGCTTTGAGCGTGAAAAATAGAATTTCCAGATGTTTCAAGAATTGAACCATTACTTGCAACATACACTTCCGTTGTGTTTAATATAATTGCCATATTTATTTCCTCTTTTCTTTCATATTATTTATTCCCTATTTCTAATAAATCATATCTAAAGTGTGTTTTAACCACTTTAAAACCGTTGTGTGAATCGTTGCAAGCTATATATAAATTGCCGTCATTATCGCCTATCGCCCAACTTGTAACTCCTGTAAAATCAATTAAACCTGTATTGAAAGCAAATGTTGTGCCATTAAAACTTGTGTTAGATGTAGTAAGAAGTGTTTTACTATCCCAACCACTCTTAATAAATAAATCTTCAAACTTGCCATATTTCGTATTATCATCATATAAATATAAATATTTAGGTGTTCCTATAACTTGATTATAAGACCTATTAGGGTTTTTTACAATATGATTTTCGGAAAAAAACATTTGACCGAACACATATTCCATGTAATTTTTACTTAATACACCAACTTCATAATTAATTTTAATGCTTTGTGAACTGTCTTTTCTAATAATTAATGGGTCATGAGTTGAATTTGCTTCATTTGATGAACCACACATGAATACTTGGTCTGTCGTATTACCAAAGTTATTAGCAAATACCGACATTCTATTTCTAACAAGAGGTAAATTGTATTCTCTACTATTTAAAGGGTCGTCAGTTGTGGGTTCCCAATCATCATCAGTAATTGTAAATTGACTTGAGATTTGAAACCAAAGCCAATTAAATCTACCTAAGTTGTCTGTGTATCGTATAGGGTCATTCCAATAATTCCCACTTATCAAACCGCCGTCTTTAGCGTTTTTAATTCTATCGCCTGCAACTTGATTGTTTTCAAAACCAAAACTAAATACGAAACCACCTTTAATACCAAAACTTGAAACTGGTGTAACTATACCATATCTAAATGTTTCATCATTAGGGTAATTTTCTAAGAAGCCGTCCGTTCTAACATATGCAACAGTCATTTTTGTTTTACCGTCATTAAATGGGTAAGCATAATCATTGACAAGTGTTGCAAATATAACAAATTTAGCCGTGTTTCCATTTATCTTAGTAATACCGTTTACTAATGTTGTTTCAGTAGGGGGGTATAAATATAAGTAATCTTTATACACTTCAGAACGTTGAAACACTTGTTTGGAAGTTGGTATTTCACTCCAACGGTAAAGTTGGTCAATACCAATAAATTCACTTAAACGGTTATGGTCTTTAGTCGTAACATAAGTCAAAAGTAAATAATTATTATGCAAGTTAAACTTTCTTGTTACAATCACGTTTCCATTACTATCAACTCCACCTCTTGGGTAAATGTTGTATAACTTCTCATGATACTTACTAAATGTTTGAGTTGGAACGCCTGCTCTTTGAATATCGCCATAAACCTTACGAGATAACAAATTGATATTTGATAACTTATCGCTTTGGTTTTGTCTTGTTTCTCCATAATATTTTAAGTAACTTAAATCATCACGTTCACTACTAAATGAGATATCATCAAATGTTATGTATTCAAAATCAAACTTATATGTTCTCCACTTACCACTTGAAAACAAGTTGGCGTCATTTTCATCGAATACCGTGTAAATCATACGAGTTGATATTTCGTTTGCTGGAACATCAATAAATGGTGCTTGAGGTAATCTTGCAATCCATTCGCAAATTGCTTGTTTAATAACATTTATAATTAAGGTTGAATTAAATATATAACCTAATATTTCACTAAAATTAAGTTCGTAATCTCCTTGTTGCCAATAAAGATTTTCTACACGGTTGTTACGCATACCTACATTAGCCGAGAATGGACTGTATAAAACAGGACTTGGAAAGTCATTTGTAATTGCTTTTAAAACCCACATTTCTCTATCTATAAGTCTTGATGTTAAATCTAACTCAACATTCGTAAAGTTTCTAACAGGAAACTCCATAGACGTTGGTGCTGATGTCGGTGTTGTAACTCTAATTCTTGGAACTATAAAAACTAATTTCTTTGGTTGATACAAAGCACGATCTAATGTTAAAACAAAATTATCTTCTCTAATTTGAATGTCTTTAGAGCGAACATAACTTTGTAACTTTTCTCCTGGTGTTTTCATGGTTGGTTCATCTAAGTTGTTTGGTAATAATCTTTCTCCCCATACAATACCTTTAGAACCGAGATTTGCTACATCTTGAGAAGTTGTAAAGTTTGCTATATCACTTTGAGCAAAGTTACCTGTAAACTGATTGAACTCATCAACTGTTAAAACATCTACATCATTATCAACATAATTCAATCTTGAAATAGCATTGATATATAAGAAAAATGCATTTAATACTTGACGTGCTGTCGCTTTTTGAATGAATACCTGTGGTGCTTCTATGGTTGCAAACTTATTAGAAAGCGTGCTATCAATGTTAAATAATCGAGTTTCATCATAATATCTCTTACTTTCTACTCCACCATATGAACTTACGCTATCTCTTACTAAATTAACTAAATCTAATATTGAGATTTCTTCTCTTTCATAGACTTCAATATAAAACGTGTATAAGACAACTTCAACATTTAAAGCGTTGACATAACCATATTCAATTGTCCATGAACCTTTAACCGCTGTCCAATTCGTTGCTGTTGAACTTAATGTAACTTCACTTGTTCCTGTCATATTAGAACGAATGAACACATCTTTTCTAACATAAGAATCCCAATAGTCAGGATTAAATGTTCCTGTTTGAACATAAGCTTGTGTAACTTGAGGTATTGCTATAACATCTCCTACAAAATATCTTGACATGATTTCTACCTGTTGAACAAAACCTCTAATTTGTAGAACAGCATCCATGATAGAACCGTCAAACGTTATATTAGTGTTTTCACTTTCATTGGGATGATAAGTAAATCGTGCAGGTGTTCTATCTTTAAGTATTTTAGTTTTTGTTAATGTATGAACTAAATAATTATCTAACTTATGTGAATATTCAGACACGGTTAATGTATGCGAATAATGTCCATATCTTGATGTTGCAATAACACTATCGTAAATGATTAGAAAATCAAATTTCTCTTGTTCTTCGTCATCATCTTGTATTGTAATAGATAAGGTTCCTCTCATATCGTATTCATAACCTCGAACGGTTATAGGCAATATTAAATGAGCCTCGTCTAAAGGTTCTTCAAATTTATCTATGATGTTTACACCGATAGAAACGTCTTTAATTTCTACACCATTTAATTCAAATAAATACTTTAACATAGGTTTCTCCTATCTCTTGTCGCCAAATTGTCGTCCTATAATTACATTACCACTTAAATATCTTGCTCTTTCGTTCTCAGTGTTTTCACGTCTTATTGATAAATCAGCAAGCCACTTTCCATATGTGCTGTCCATAATAAATTGTGTCGGTTTGAAAATGTAATTTTTAATTTTTTTCTTGTTATTAAACTCAATCTTTTCATTACTCATAGCATATTCAATATCAAACAAAACATTTAAACCTGCGTCAACAAATTGACTTGCTATCTTAGCACCTTGCAATGCTTTGCTACCCAAATTGCCTATTTTTAATGTATCTCCGCCACTATCTATTGCACTATCTAACTTATCATAATAACTTTCAAATGTAGATTTCTTATTAATGTTTTGCAATGTGCTTAAAGGTGATGTTCTACTCTTAGTTGCTTGATTACTGCCACCACCTTTATTAAGTGTAACTTCTAAAGTATGATTAACAGGCATTTAGTCCACCTCAACTTTTGCTGATGGATGAAAACCAATTGTAAATGTCGTTGGTGTTCCATAAACGATATCACTAGGTATAGCGTCGCCTACTACAACACCTCTATCCCATGATATGTCATTATCGTATTGCCAATCTCCACTTTCATCTAAATACTTAAATAACATTTTAATGCGATATTGATTAGGTTTTTCTAGCTTAGCAAATGTTTCTTTGAATAAACTCTTAATAATAGAAACATCTCTCTTAAATAAGAATGTAAACGTGTGAGAAAAACCTCTCATCTTAACATAACTGTGTATCTCTTTTGCTTTATCAAGTTCAGTTGGGTTAAGTGAATTAAGTGTTTGTAAACTCTCTAATTCTTGATTAGTTCCAAAACTTGCAATTAAAGGTATAACTGTTTCATATACAAATACTGCTTTATAATAATAGTGATGTGTTTCATCATCTTCACGAATTCCAACTCTCATGACTGTGTTTTCAGAACTTAAACTTGCATTAGGAAATAAATTAACTTGAGGT
>DITO01000146.1:6750-6946 GCA_002422065.1 Erysipelotrichaceae bacterium UBA6182
TTAACTGTCATTGAGTATTCAAGATATCTTCGACCACGAATCTCAATAATTTGTCCGAAGTCTATACCGCTTGAATTAGTAACTATCTTAAGGTATTCTTCAATTCTTGAACCATTTTCATTATCTAAATCAACTTCGCTTATTTCAAGTGTATCAATGTAACCAATAAGTCTATCTCTTACTTCCTCAATAGCCA
>DITO01000154.1 GCA_002422065.1 Erysipelotrichaceae bacterium UBA6182
ATCAATTTGTTCATCGTTTCATGCCTGGGCTTTATCTTAACTGTCCTACTAGCCAGCATTGGCCATTTGATATTCCATATCACCTCATTCTTAATATTGCGGTTGGTGGAAACTGGGGTGGTGCACGAGGAGTAGCAGAAGAGGGTTGGCCTACAACCATGGAAATTGATTACGTTCGTGTTTATCAAGCAACACAAATGGACGATATCATTGAAAATAGAAAGTAAAGGAAACGAATGAAAATGACGAAATTACTATCAGCCGGATTGACAACCATGCTCGTTGCATGTGCTCCTACAGTTCCCGTAGATCCGCATCCTGAACCGAATAAAGAATTCGATATTCAAGGCCCTGTATTAGTCTACATGTCTACGGTTGATGAAGCATACTTATTTACTCAAGTTGAAGATGGTGAACTATATCTTAAGGGAGAAGCTCCAAGTACTGGCTTTGATGTTCAAATTGATCCTAATAAAACATTTCAAACGATCTCAGGTTCTGGTGCTTCATTTACTGATTCCTCTGCTTACTTAATTAATCAAGTATTAAGTAAAGAGGATAAAGATGAACTCATGATTAAACTTTTTGATAAAGAAGTGGGTATAGGATTATCTTTCATACGCCAACCTATGGGGGCATCTGATTTTGCACGTGATTTTTATACTTACAATGATATGCCTAAAGGTCAAACAGATGAGACACTCCAATCCTTTTCCATTGATCATGACCGTGTTGATATCATCCCTTTACTTCAAGAAGCACTAAGCATTAATCCTGACATCAAGATTATGGCAAGTCCTTGGAGTGCACCAGGCTGGATGAAGACGACTGATGCTTTGATTGGTGGTCAACTTAAACCTCAGTATTATCCAGTCTATGGAGAATACTTTGCTAAGTTTATTCAAGCCTATAAAGAAGAAGGCATCGATATCTTTGCGATTACACCTCAGAATGAACCTTTGTATGTTCCTGTACACTATTCAGGATTAGGCATGAATGCAAGCCAACAAACCCAGTTCATTAAGAATGGGCTTGTTCCTGCTTTTAAAGATGCAGGACTTGAACCTAAGATACTCATTTATGATCACAACTGGGATCGTAAAGACTATCCTCTTGATGTTTTAAAAGCGATTCCTGAACTTGTTGATGGTGTTGCTTGGCATGTTTATGGTGGTAATGTTAGTGCAATGTCAGATGTGAAACGTGAGTTTCCTGATCATGATGTATACTTTACTGAAGCCTCCGGAGGTGAATGGGTTCCACCCTTCGAACAAGCTTTCTTAGGAGCTATTAAGACAGGCATCGATGTGTTTAGAAATCATTCTAAAACTTATGTGATGTGGAACTTTGCCTTAGATGAGAACAATGGACCGGTTGTTCCAGGATTTGGTCGTAGTACCGTACGTGGTATGGTAACTGTGAACCAACAAACAGGTGAACTTACTTATAATTTAGACTACTATGCACTTGCTCATTTCAGTAAGTTTACTCAAACCAATGCAATCCGGATTGATTCCTCGAAAGCGGAAGGAAACTTCACGAGTGTTGCATTCCTCAATCCGGATAATTCAATTAATCTGGTGGTTTATAATATGGCCAACCAGGCACGAAATGCTTTAATTCATCTTAATAATCAAACGATTGTAGTTCCAATGCAAGGGAAGGCCGTAGCCACCTTAACATTTAAAATTGTTGAATCAGTGAAGTAAACAGAAGCTTGTCTTCTGTTTTTATTTGTATTCTAATCCATAACCAAAATCAAATAAGATATCATCATTGTCTCTATTTGTGCTCAATGAACTTGTTTTATCAGTGTTAGATGATTTTGGCCAACTAAATGGAAGTTTTCCTGTGAAGTTAATATCTCCATATAGGACATCTGTAATTCCTGCTGCTTCACTTCCATACAACCATGCCATGACCATAGCATCCCAATCTTTGAGTTCTTCATGTATTAATCGTGGACGTCCTGCTGTGAGGATAGTTACGACAGGTTTTCTCGATGATTTTGCGAAGTCAATGGCTTCTTGATTACCTGGTGCCATGAGTGATCCACTTAGTGATAAATCTGATGCATCCCCAAATCCTTCGGAGTAAGATGTTTCTGCAAGAGCTAGTATTACTAAATCAACTTCATTGATTAATGAAACATCGGTGGTAATCATGCCACCATGTTGGCTTGCGACTGCTTCAAAAGCTTCTTTTAGTGTAGTTGCTTGAGGAAGATTGGCGTTAGATGTTTCTCCTTGCCAACTATATGTCCATCCTCCACTTGCTAGACCTGCATTATCTGCTCCAGGACCAATAAGTAAGATTTTGGCATCTTTCTTTAAAGGTAAAACATCTTTCTCATTCTTAAGTAATACAAGTGATTTTGAAACAGCTTCTCTTGCGAGAGCTTGGTGTTCTGAAGAATAGATGACTGACTCGTCATGTGGTGTGTATGTTCCATCAAGGAGTCCAAGTTGTTCTTTTACATACATCACACGATTATATGCATCATCAAGTCTTTCTCTAGTAATATCGTTATTTTTAACAGCACGAACTAATGCATCTGCCGTTTCTTTCCAGTTTGCAGGTTGCATAAGCATATCTACCCCTGCATTCATTGAAGATACAACTTGTTGGTATAAGGATCCTGGCAATTGATGAATAGCTTCCCAATCACTAATCACAAGTCCTTTAAATCCAAGTTCTCCTTTTAAGACATCGGTGATCCAATACTTAGAAGCATGCATTTTATTTCCATCAATGCTACTGTATGAAATCATGACTGTAAGTACGTCTGCTTCATTAATCGCCGCAAGATATGGGAATAAATGAATATCTCTTAGTTCTGCTTCCTCTAGTTGAGTATCCCCTTGATCAATTAAGTAGTTTCCTGAACCTGTTCCAAAGACAGCTCCACCATCCGCAAGGAAGTGCTTTGCAGTTCCAGCTATTCCTGTGGATTGTAGTCCTTGAATATAAGCAGCTCCAAGTTTGGAGACTACTTGTGGGTTCTCAGAATAGCTTTCATACGTTCTTCCCCAACGAATGTCTTGTACTACTGCGAGTGTTGGTGCGAAGTTCCAATGTATTCCAGTTGCGGATACTTCTTTACCTGTCGCAACACCGATACGTCTTACGAGATCTTCATCATTGGCTGCACCTAATCCAATGTTATGAGGAAATATCGTTGCTCCTAGAAGATTATTATGACCATGTACTGCATCAATACCATAGATTACTGGAATGGTAGAACTGTTTTGATATGCTTCTACCATGGCTTTCCAGCTATTGACAGAATCATTGGCAGGTCGAGACCCACCTCCACTTAATACAGATCCAAGGTTATATGATGTTGTATTACTAGAAGTAAAGTTATTACGCTCAGCTTGCACAAGTTGAAGGGCTTTCTCTCGTATAATTTCATCATCATTCACAACAGGTTGTTGAGGCGCACATCCTGTGACTAAAGCCCCAAGTAAAAGAAAAGTTAAAGTTTTTTTAAATCGAATAATCACTAGGTAGTACCTCCGAGTCAACTAGTTTTCTAAAGTTCCAATTATAACTGTCTGATGCAATTTTATAGTTCCAAAACACCCAACCAAATCCACGTTCAAAGGCAAGGAGTTGATTTGCTCCAAAGCTTCTGAGTGCTAAGTGTTTATTAAAATGATCAAGTTCTGTAAAGTTATGAGGATGTAATCCTAATGACCATTCACCTACGATACAGCGAACTGTTTTAGAGACACGATCAATGACTTCAATTTGCTCTTGAAGTGGAAACACTAGATTATGAATAATACCTGCTTCATTAAAACTATCTCCAAAGCATTGGTATAAATGTAAATCTAAAACTACGTTTTCAAGGCTATTGTTATTGAAGAAGTCTACCCATAAATCATTACGAAATGAATCATGAAATACGATTGTATGCTCTGGTAACAATATATTTCTTAGTCGTTTATAAGTATCAAGATAGAACTGTTGAACGATGGTGATATCTATATCCCAACGAGGTTCATTAAGTGCTTCAATACCCCATAATGCTGGATGGTCTTTGTAACGTTGTGCTACTTTTTCCAATATTTCAATTGTCTTATCAATGTTGTCTTGGCTATGATGCCAAGTACACACACCTTCAATCCCACCATTATCAAATCCATTTTGACAGCCAGGTGCTGTATGTAAATCAAGGAGTACTGCAAGATGATGTTTTCCTGCCCAGTTCATCGCACGATCTAACCACTTTAAACATGAAAAATAAGGTTCATCTTCACCAAATACCCACCAAGGGAAAGGTATTCTTACTAAGTTTATTTTACGTTGTGCTAACCAAATAAAATCATCTTCGGTAATGAATGTTTCCCAATGGTGATGTAAGAAGGCTTCTGCTGAAGGTTTTTGTTGACTAAAAACAGTTTCATCTTTTCCTTCAATACCTTCAAACAAAGCTTGAGACATCCATCGCTCTAATACAAACCAACCACCTAAATTAACTCCTCGAATCTTGTCCATTAATTTCATCTCCTATTCACCCGTGATTCCTGTCTTCTCAATTCCTTCAACAAACTGCTTTTGAACAAAGACATACATAATCATCATGGGTGTCATCGTGATTAATGTTGCTGCCATCTTGAAGGATTCATTAATTCTAAACTGCCCTCCTGGTGCTCCAGAAACCCCTGCTGACATTCTTTCAAAGATAGAATCAAACAAAGCAAGCTGTAAAGGCATTAATTTCATTGCTGATCTCACAAAGGTTGAAGTAATATAGCTTTCGTTATAGTTCCACACAAATGAGAAGAGGAAAACCGTTGCGATGGTTGGTACTGACATCTTGATAATGATATGAAAGAAGACTTGCCATGAGGTCGCACCATCAATGCGTGCTGCTTCATCTAGACTTACTGGAATCATTTTAAAGAAGTTGTAAAAGATTAAGATTAGAATGGCAGAATATACTCCTTGACCAAGGATTGTCATTAATAACTGAGGAATGATTGTTCCAATGAGCTTTAAACCTGTTAAGTTTTGAACTGTTGTAAACATCATCCAACGAGGAATTAATACGAGTGGTACTGGAATAACAAATGATAAAAGAATCATCATGAACCAGAAGTTCTTAAATTTAAACTGATACCGTGCAAAGGCAAATCCTGTCATTGCGGAAACAAATGTTTGTGCTAGTGCTAAGGTGCCTGTAAACCATAATGAGTTAAAGATTGTTGCTGGCATATCCATGACTCTCCATGCAACACGTAGATTCATAATTGACCAGTTTTGTGGTACCCAATCAATCTCTGGATTGATTAAGTCAGCAGTTGACATAAAAGTCATTGAAAGCATTCTTAATAATGGATAAAGAAAGACATAGGCAATCGCGATGAGTAATACATAAACGGCTGATCGATAAATCCATCCATCCGTCATATGATGACCCATTAACTTACCACGTAGAGTTTCTTTCCATGACATGCCTTTTACTTTAACTTCCATGTTTATCACCTGCCTTCTTTAAACGTAGATTTTTCCATTTTTCTTGGTTCCTCATTCTCTTAATACGTTTCAATTCTTTCTCTGCTTGCTCTTTTCGCTCATCAACCACATATTCATCTTTCGATGGATCTTTGAGTACAAAGTAAAGCATTGCGATAAGAATCAATATTGTAAGACTATATATCCAAGCATAGGAGGAAGCTACACCTAGTCCACCCACTGTATCAAAGATTGCATTTTGTATCATTCCATATACAGGATTGATTGGAAACATTCCTAGAGATACAACTGTGAAGACTGCTGCTACTAAAACAATTGGACGAATAATAGGCATGGTGATCTTCCATAAGATTTGCCAATTGGTTGCCCCATCAATTTGTGCTGCTTCATAAAGGTTAGTATTAATCTTTTGTAGACCACTTAAGAATAAAACGATTGGAATGCCTGTAAACCATAACACTAAAGCAAAGTTACTAAATAGAAATGCAATAACATCCGCAAGTTGAGGACTATAGCTTTCAATAATCTGATAAACAAATATTCTTTCGACATTCCCAATCTGAACATTCCCTGAGTTCATCAACTGATTCATGACTGAACCTGAGATAACAATAACTGGAAGGAAGTAGATAACACGAAATGTTGTTCTAAACTTGAACTTTCCATTAAGAAGAATAGCGAGTATAAATGAAATGATTAGAATTGTAGGAACATAGATAAGTTCTGTTAAGAAGAACTGAATAAGTGCTGGTGTGAAGTCTGGATTGCGAAGGAATGCAGTCACATAGTTATCAATTCCATTAAAGACTGTTGTCCATCCTAAAACATTAAGATTAACTTTATGGAAACTTAAATATACTGTGTAAATGAACGGAAACAAAGTAAAGACAAGAAACCCAATAAGCCACGGCATGAAGAATGTATAGCCAAGTCTATTTTGTTGTCTTTGGAAATATTTACTTGATTTATTCTTCTTTGGTTTCATTCGCTCACTCCTCTCATCATTGACTTCGCTGATTCTGCTGCAATCGTTTGTGCAAATACAGAGACATCATTTTGAGTGTAATTAATCACAACAACGTATCCATTGTCGTAGACATTCATAATGACTCCATTTTCAAGTACTACACGATCAATCCACTTCGCATGAGATACTTCTTTCAAAGCATCGTTGACTTCTCCATAAATTTCTTGAATCAAATCTTTGTATTCAACATATTCTGTGGAATAGAAGCGAGCTGAATTAGTTAATGTAAGTTGATAGGAAGGTTCATGCGTTAACACAAACGATGGAGATAGATTGTAGTCAATCATACGAAGCATGTCTTGTTTGGTATAGAAAGAGAAGTTTGAATATGGAGCAAACATTTCCATATTGTTATTAATAACAAGTTGTAAGAATGGAACTGTATCTGTTTGTATTAAGTATTGGCTTGAGTACACTGGTGCTTGTAAGAAGCGATCCACATACTTCCAAATGTAATTATTTGGAGATGTGGCTGATATTTGTAAGTTATTCTTTAAAGATTCAAAGGTTTGCTGGTATAGATCGATAGTTTTATGAACCTCAGAACTGCTTCGGGAGTATTCACTCATCAGAATGTTAGGAATTCCTTCAACGGTGAGTGAACTAAACCCACTCTTTGATAAACGCTCACTTTGCTCAAGCAGCCATTTAGCACTGACTGAAGGTCTTGCATAACTAAACTGTGTAATAGGCATGTTATCTCTTAAACGATATTCTAGATACCAACCATTCATATGCTTCGCAGCAACATTTAAGAAATTAACTTGATCTTTATGAATCACTGAATAATTTTGTGAAGGAGAAATATCATAATCTAGTTCTTTAGCAGTATTCACTAAGTCTTCAAATTCTCGTTGTGATCCTATAGCATTACTCCATTGCGTTCTCGCAGGATGCCCATTGGTAATACCACCTTTTTGCCATCCTAATAGTCCACTACTGACATTATTGATACCACTAGCTTTAATTTCACTTAGAATATCTTTCACTTGATTTGCAGTGGTGACCACAACATCTTCTAAACCAAAGACACTACGCTTAACGTCTGCCATAACAAAGTCTAGTCGAAGTGGGATGTCTCCCACAGAGCGTGTCTGTGTTGGTAGACCATCGTTGTTAATAAGATGATCGCGATATTTAAGAGCCATCCCTACATAATCTGCAGGATATCCATCAGTAGTTCCATCATTTGCAAGGAAGTCATAACGCATCGAAACATCAAACTGATTACGATTCTCCATGAGGGTAAAGTATCCATCCCCTTGGCGGTTATATACTTGATGAAATAGTTTATTAATTTCGAATCTTGGGTAAGCAAATGTATAATTCGTTAAGTTTTTATCAGGTGATACTATAACATTCATGTATTCACCCCCTGTCGTAGCATAAGCGACAAAGGCTGCTTGACGATTGCCATGTGCAATACCAAATACAGGCATGGTTGGTTGTTTTAAAGGAAGGTAAGATGTCTCCCAACCATAGTAATAATCTGCTTCTGTTAAATCTTCTCCATAAATATTGCCATTATATGAGGTTAAACTTGTATTTCTCTCTACAAATCTTATAAGTGATCCAGGACCATCAGGAACTAACACATATCCATCAAGTTTAGGATTAGGGACTACACGACGATAGTTTTCAAACTCATTATCCCAATATAGTTTTGCTCCTCCTGATGCCCCCATAAATGGTGTCAACATCACCCCTGCGAGGATATCAAGTCCTGATCCACTGATTTCATCACCACGAATATCATAGCGAATACCTTCTTCATCAAAATGAATATGGACTTTTATTTCGATATCAAGTGAAGTGAAATTCACATCAAGACGACGATGAGATGGATCATTGTTCACTGTAGCTAGTTTTGAAGTTACTCCTGCATCAGAAGCACTTGAGAGTCGTCGAATAGAAGATGAAATATCATAATATTCTATCGTTAATAATGAGTTAGCNNGTTTTCCACAAATATCCATTTCGTTTATCTTGGATTGCGATAATATCTCGGTCTTCTCTGAAGTAGTAGTTCAGATTTTCAGTTTCAACCAATAATTCAAATTCAGACGGTTCAAAATCATCATACGTTATTGTTTCTGGAGGTAAACTTGTATCATGAGCTGTTGGAATATACACAGATGCTGAGATAGCAGTCACTGCTACTCCCATCATCAATAAACCCAACACTATTTTTCTAGTTTGTAACATTACGGATAACCTCCTTGATGATGGCTTCGAAGAACATGTAAACTTGTTCAGTCATAATAATTACGATAAGAAGAATGAGAGAGATGACTAAGATAAAGACAAAGGTTAGCAGTATGCTCTTAATTGATTCTTTCACTGAGTAGTTGTGAACTTCTTGAATACCAATGTATAGATTTACTCCAGTCCAAATGAATGCTCCTTGTTGGAGTATTTGAAGTAAGAACATTTCATTATATGTAAGGATAAAACTTAGACCAATAATCATCACGTATACAATCATGATAGGTCCTAGACTATATGCTCCTAGTTTAATAAGTTGAGAGAAGTTTCCTTCACCATCATTAATTGATGATACTAAGTAATTACATAGGATGATTAAGAAAAGAATCGAAAAGAATCCAATAACGACAGATTGTAAATCTACATCTTCAATGGCAACGTATTGATAAATAAAGCCTTTACCAAGCATAAACCAAAGGAAGATAGAAAAGAATATTCCATAGATAATTAATGCAGCTCTTAATGAACCTTTTCGGTCTGTTTTAAGATCATAGAAAGAATCAATTGGATGTCTGAAAAACTCGAAAATAAACAATAGTTCTTTAATTATCTTTATATTTGCAATGTGTTTAAAGTAATCCTTAACAGGCTTAAATATATCGTATTTACGACGATATTTTCGAGTAACGGTAAGAAAGATAAACAGTCCTATTAGAACAGAAAACACTGTACCCAAGTTGGCTTGTAGCCACTCATTTCTTACTTCCCAAAATGCTTGAGAATAATAGAAACGATTACCTGAAAGTTCAAAGTGAAACATTGCTTTGTCATACTGTTGAGTATACATGTAATTCATTGCTATGCCATTATGAGCTAGTACTGACATTTGATTTAAACGAAGTACTTGGTCCCAGAATGCAGTGGCTTTTTCATATTCTCCTTGATTAAATAAATCAATGGCTGAATAGATCTGTGTTGCATATTCTGTTGGTTCAAATGATTGAATAAATGATTTCTCACCATCAAGAACCCAAAGTCTTCCCTTTGAATCCACTGAAATTGATGAAATACTATTAAATAACCCTGCAATATCATCAGTGGCATATGATGATCCAAAATTAAAGATATACTGGCCATCATTAGTATAGACAATGATCATCCCCGCTTTTGATGCACCATAGATAATTCCTTTTTCATCGGTGGTTATATCAATTAAATCATTTGGACTCCATGTAAATTGATTCGCAAACATATTCTGTCCTGCAGTATTATGCTTCTTTAAACCATTTCTATTAGATCCCATAGTGGATGTATATACAATCCCTTTTTGGTCTAGATAGACATTGGTAAAAGTAATAGGAACACGTCCTAAAAGTAGTGCCTTCTGTGCTTCTGTATAGAATATGTCTTGAAGCATTTGTGTGAAATCAAGTCTTACACGATTCGAGGTGAAGTATCCTAAGAATTCACCTGAATTGGATAATTGAATAACTCCGTTATAAACACCCTCGGAAACAATATACATGTTTCTTCTATTGTCTACCGCAATCTTAGAAGGTTTGAAAGTAGTATCTCCAAAAGAGGCTGTAGTAGGACGTTCAAATGATTCAATAAGTTCTCCACTACTGGAGAATCTAAAAATCATCGCTGCTGAAGGATCTGCAACATAGATCTCACCATTACCCGCAAGTGTTATCCCTGTAGGAGTTTTCATCATCGGATGTTTAATGATTTGAACTACTTGGTCTGTGTTGGTGTTATATTCAACAATGCGTGCATTATCTTTATCGGCAATGAATAGATGATCTCTGTCATCAAAGACAGAATCTTGTGGAGACTTTAATCCTAAATTAGTTATGGTTAAACTTGGTAGATAGGCATCTTGTGTCCAAACAATCTCTCCTTTAGCATTAAATGTTCTTGTGCGAGAAGTTGCTGAAGATGCTGAAGTAGGAACCATAACAATGACTAAGAGAATTAATATAGTAATAATTTGTTGTGTGATTTTTTTCATGTCATTCTCCTACTTCATTCCTGAATGACTCATAGTGTTCATCACTTTAGATTGCAACATAATGAAGATAAATAAGTTAGGTAGAAACATAATTAGACCTGCTGCTGCTGCCATTCCAACTCCTGCAATGGAATTGGATGCATTAGTCAGTGAACTTAAATAAAAGGCAAAGTTCTTTAACGTTTCATTGGTGATATAAAGACTTGATGCTTCTGTTGCATTCCATGAAACTTGGAAAGTTAAAATTCCTACTGTTGCTAAAGCAGGTAAGACGAGTGGAATCACAATGCGAGTTAGAATCATCCAGTCATTAGCACCATCCAGTCTTGCAGCTTCAATGACTGCGTCCGGTACTTGATCCATAAACTGTTTTACTAAGAATAAACCTACTGGAAGTGCTAGCATAGGTAATATATGAGCTAGGAAATTATCTGTTAATCCCGTTTGTTTAATAATGAGATATCGTGGTATTGCTACCGCGATAGGCACAAACATTAATGCAATTTGATTAACACTGAATAGCCAGTTCTTTGCTTTGAATTTCTTTTTTGAAAGAATATAAGCTGCTCCTGCAGTGACAAATATTGATAGTAAGACTGTTGCTGATGTAGCAACGATAGAATTAAACAAATAACGTGTCATTGGAACCCCTGTGGTTGAAGAGGTACGCCAAAGATCGGTGAAGTTTTGTAGTGTTGGCTTTATGACAAAGAAACGAGGTGGAAACATAAAGAGCTCATCAAGAGGTTTGAAAGCTTGGTTTGTAATATAAACTACTGGTAAGATCATAAATATCGCCATTGGAATCAAGAATGCATAAAATTTCAATTGAGACTTATCAAATCGTTTAGGATTTATCTTGGTGCCTTGAAATGCCATATCTTTCCTCCTTACTTATCTGAGAATAGGCGGTATGCAATTTTGGAGAAACCCCAAACCATTAACAGCAATACTACTGAAATTGCTGCTGCATAGCCCATCTCATAACGTTGAAATCCATAATCTTCAATATGGTTAATAATTAATTGCCCTGCATATTGTGGTGTTGGGTTAGACCCCGATAGAGCAACACCAATCCATCCACTATTGAATGCTCCAACAATCGCCATAACTGCTCCAAATAACATTTGAGAATGCATTGAAGGGATGGTGATGTATATTACTTCTTGTAGCTTATTCTTAATTCCATCCATATATGCTGCTTCATAAAGCTCTTCATTAGTATTAATAATCCCTGCTAACATAGCTAAGAAACCAATACCCATGGCACTCCATAGACCGACAATAATCATAATGTTCATTAGGAATGCTGGGTCTTGTAAGAATTGTAGAGGTTTAGTAATCCACCCCCACTGAATGAGTAAGGCGTTTATATATCCTGCTTCATTTCCGGAGAATAAAGTTCGCCAAACTACTGCGATGAAGACTCCACCGACCATTGAAGGAGTATATATTGCTAATGCAAGAATAGTCCGTGGTTTAACTTGGATTTGAGCAAGCATCCATGCAAGAAAGAAGGAAAGAAAGTATCCTCCAGGTCCTACAATTAGTGAATACTTGAATGTGTTGGGTAACACATACTTCAAGAATATTTCATCTTGAGTTAACAATGTTATGTAGTTAAGCAACCCTTGGTATTCAGGGAATTGGATTGAGTTAAAATAAGTCAATGATAAACCAATCGCAAAAGCTACAGGGATTGCCACGAAGAGAGAAAACATTAATGCATATGGAAGTAACATCCAGAATATCGCAAACCATTCTCCAAGTGATCCATTCTTATATCTGCGTTGAAGATCCGCTGTGAATGTATTGAACTTACTCATTGACTCTCTCCTTCGCATTTTCTATTTGTTGTTTAATCCATTCAATATCTAAGACAAGGTAATCTCTTATAACATTGCCATTACGATCTAAGAATCCAAATTCAATCATCTTACGACGAATTTCACGATCGATGGTTTGTTTTTGACGATCTATGGCAATTCTCACTGGTGTTCCATCAAAGACTGTAGTGTTCCAAATATCGGACATACCACGTTCCAACATATACTGTCCTGGAGTACGAGGGACGTCATTAAGCCATTTAGTTTGTTCGAGGATAACAAGTTTATCCTCATATTCGATTGGTGAGTTGGCTACTGCACTTAAGTTTGCACTTAACCAAACATATTCTGGTCCATACGTTGATTGAAGATTGTATGAGAAGGCAGTTTGAGTTTCAGTTTCCATCCACCATTTTAGGAAGTCCCAACTTTGTTGAGCTTTATCTGTATTTGCAAACACCATTCCCGATGTACCATTCACAATATCCCAACGGACAACTTCTCCCTCTTTATTAATTGTGCCTGGATATGGAGCTAATGCCCATTGTCCAGCTAGTTCTGGGGCTGCATTCTTAATTTGTAAGTATGTTCCAAAGTCTGCAATTCCCACTGGGAGTGTTCCATATCTAAATGAGTTATAGAATGAAGGGACTTGTTCTGGCATTGAATAGGTCGTAAATAATTCACTTAAGAAACGAATACCTTCAACAGCTTCTGGTGAATCTATACCTGAGCGATAACCACTACTATCATAGAGTGACCCACCATATTGATAAATAAATGGACTTGTTTGGTAGAACCATTTTAAACTTCCACCACCCGCTGTAAGATAGTAGAAATTCATTCCATAACGTTGAAGCTCAGGAAGAAGATCAAGTACATCTTGCCAAGTATCGGGAACATCAAGTTCTAATCCATTAAAAATATCTGTACGATAGATTAATGTATGAAAATCTAGTGTCTCTGGTAAGGCATAGGCTTTGCCATCATAGAGATAAGGCACAAAGGCACCGGGTGCCATATTCTCTGCAACATTCCAGTAATCATCAAAATCACTTAATGGATAAGCTGCACCACGAATAGCAAAATCAAAAGGCATGTATGATGGTAATCCAAGAGCAACATCTGGGGATTGATTAGCAGCGTTAGCTAGAATCAATCGGTTGACATCAGGCATCACGGATATTTTTACTTTGATTCCACTTTTAACTGTAAAATCAGCATCTACGAGTTTTTGCATTGTATCAACGTAGGTAATTGAGCGGTTGACCCAGATATTCAATACTTCTGGATCTTTTTTAGCCACATATTTTGGCGAAGTAAAGGAAGATATAAAGGATTGAAGTCCAGCGCTTACTTTCGTAAATAGACCTGCTTCCGCAATCATTGTTGATTCTTGATTCCCTATTGAAATTTCATTGAGTGATAATGATTGATTTGATAACTCAGTTAAGCTAATACCAATCATTTCAGTGACTGATCCTGTTT
>DITO01000014.1 GCA_002422065.1 Erysipelotrichaceae bacterium UBA6182
GGTATTGTCTTTATTTCTACCGTAACTGTTCCAGTCTCTGTCTTAGGTTTATTCTCTGAAGATCGCGCCGCTAAGACGTTGGATGATTTCTATACTTCTCCGATTCCAAGATCTCGCTTCGTATTAAGTTACTTATTATCTTCACTTATTGTTACTACAATCATGGCAAGTTTCAATTTCTTTTTAGGTCAATTGTATATCTTAACTTTAGGATATGGATTTATCCCACTCATTGACATATTCATGGTACTTCTTGTCATTCTGTTATGTTCATTAACTTACAGTTGTATCTTCTTCTTTTTAGCAGTACTTATGAAATCGAATAAAGCGTTTGGTTCACTTGGCGGGATTGTAGGAACTCTTATAGGTTTCTTTGGTGGCATATACATTCCTATCGGAGTAATTAGTGCATCAGTTGCATTATTTGTAAATCTACTTCCATTTGCATATGGAGTAACCCTCATGAGAATTGCCTATATGCCAGTGTTTATGACAAAAGTCTTTGAAGGAGCACCGATTGAAATTGTAGAGAACTTTGAATTATTCTTTGGAATGAGCATTAAGTTTGGTTCTACAACCATGACTATCCCTTTAATGATTGGAGCATTATTACTCTATAGTGGAGTATTCTTTGGATTAAGCTTAATCATTATGAAGAAGCAGAAGTTTGTTGCTTAAATATTGAATAATATACAAAGAAATAGACTAAAAAAGGTTCACATCTAATATGTGAACCTTTTGAAATTCCTATGCTTTTATTATTATGCAGTTACTTTTTTAGCAAATGTGCGAGAAATAATCACTAGTCCACTACCCAATACTAATAATAATCCCATCCAAATCATTAAACTATCATCGTTTGTTTCTGGAATTGGATCATCAAGTGCAAAGTTAGCAGGTACTAATACTTCATCAATAACATGGACTACACCATTTAGAGCTAGTAAGTCTGCAGTTACAACTTCTGTTGTACCATTAATAAATACTGAACCTAATGTGAATGTTAATGAGTTTCCTGTATTTAGAGTTTCAGCAACTAATCCATCAGTAATATCTCCAGCTTTAACTAGACCTGGAACGACATGGTATAGTAATACTTTTGCAAGATCACTTTGTGCTAATAGTTCTTCAGCAGTAATGTCTAGTTTAGCTAATAATGCAGCAAATGCAGCATTAGTTGGAGCAAACACTGTGAATGGTCCATCTGCTTGTAGAGCACTGACTAAACCCGCTTTGGTTAACGCAGCAACTAGAATAGAGAAATCATCACTAGATAATGCAATATCAACAACAGTATCAAACTCAATTGAGAATGCTTCTGGTACTAACACTTTATCAATAACGTGAATTACACCATTTGTAGCTAAAACATCTGGAAGTGTTACTTCTGATTCATTGACGAATACTCCACCAACAAGTGTGAATTCAACTTCTTCTCCAAGGACTGTTTCAGCAACTAAACCTTCAGTTAGGTCTGTGCTTTCAACTTGACCTGAGACTACATGGTATAACAACACTTCTTTTAGACGTGGATGAGCTAACAACTGTTCAGCTGTAACTCCAAGATCTGCTAATAAATCTTCAAAAGCTTCATCAGTAGGTGCAAACACCGTAAACGGACCATCACCTCTAAGCGTATCTACTAAATCAGCTGCAATAAGAGCTTGA
Organism: Erysipelotrichaceae bacterium UBA6182; assembly: GCA_002422065.1. Lineage (GTDB taxonomy): Bacteria > Bacillota_I > Bacilli_A > Erysipelotrichales > Erysipelotrichaceae > UBA6182. Next base: position 1,669 of record DITO01000014.1, read on the forward strand.
ACCAATATTGTGAAACTGCCATTATCAATTGCAGTATCAACAATATCATCAGTAGGTGCCGCGGCAACGGAAGTCATAGCGAAAAGCATCATTGACAACAACAAAGCAATAAACTTCTTCATCTATATTCCTCCTTATATGTCATATATTTGACTGTCTACATTGTATTTGATAGAAATCTATAAATAAAGTCATTTGCCCATCAAAGTATATTTAAAAAAAGATTGATCATAATGACCAATCTAATAAGCGTTTCTCTCCTTCAAGATTCATAATATTACTGACATCTTGTGTTAATTCTACGACTCCTTTATAGACTCCATCAGCATCTCTCATAGCAAGGTATTGTATATACAGTTTTTTACCTTTGAAATTGATCCAGAATGTTGCAGCATCTTGTCTATTCTGCTTAAAAGCTTCAAGAATTTGCAAGACCGTACTTACACTATGACTTGGATGGCAATTAACAACATCACGGCCTATAATTGCTTCACTTCGAGGAAAGAATCGCTCCTTAGGATTATTGAAGTAAATGACTTGATCGTTCTCATTCACAATTGTGCAATCTAAAGGAAGCATATCTAGAAATAATGTTAATTGATCATAACTTAATTGTCCTGTCTTTGTCGTATATATCCATTGTGAACTTGTTGCTCCTTGAATATGATTACTTTTACGATAGATGGGTGTTTGAATAAAAGCAAACCCATAGTTAAAGCTTTGTTCTCGCATACTCTCGTGTTCATTGATTGAACATTCTGAAAGTATTGGAAAAAGGATATACGTTTCCTTTTGAACAAGTCCATATGCTTGAAAGAAATAGCGTCCTATAAGCTTGCTTACCTCAGTAAAACTAAGTTCACCTTTTAAAGCTTGAATGAGTTCATTAAGTGTACTTCTTGTTTGATCATGAAGTGTCCACATGAGTGTTACCCCTTTATAAACATCCTCTTTCTTCTCTAGAATTGGAAAAGCAATATTCTCTTTCTTTAAATAGTGAGCATCATACACAAGACATGTTTCAAACAGTGAAATTAACGTTTCGCGATGAGTAGAATAATCTTGTTTTTTTAGAATATCTTTGATGTGATCTAGATGCTTGATTAGAGCAATATTTTCTTGATTCATATGATCTAGAAAAGAATCCTTCATAGGAGTAATCTCAAATGTCTTAAGTCGTGGACTAAAGACCATCATGAGGCGTTCAAGGTATCCTAATATAGTTTCATGAGATTCATTCATTGCTAAGCGCTCATCCATGAGTAAGAAGCATTCATGAGGCGTTAATCTATCGATATCATCTTTGACTTGATTATAGAGTTCTATAGATGAATGAGATGATACAATCTCTTGGATGTATTGTCTTATTTTTTCAATGTGATTTGATGTCATGGTTAACCTCACTTTAAGTCTATTGTATCTCATTTTGTAGATAAATAAAAAAGTCATCGTGAAATGACTTAGTTATATGAAGATGGATACTTAAGCACAAACACTATACTTATGTTTAATATTTTACTAGTCAAATGACAATGATGCGGTATCGTATTACTCAATAAAATACTTACCAGCATGATAACCAGTGCTCATCGCAATGGTAATATTGAAACCACCAGTATGTGAGTGAATATCTATAGCTTCTCCACACACACTGACATAGGGATGCTTCTTAACGATCAGTGTTTTAGGATCTAATTCTTTTACAGAAACACCACCCCATGTTACAAAGGCTTGATTAAATCCACGAACATCATGAACTATTATTGGCCAAGCTTTTAAAAAATGAACAACACTTAATTCTTTAGATAGTAGTTCATAACCCTCTATTAGGCGTTTAGGAAGTTTAAAATGTTTCAGAACTTCACTAAGAGACATTGTGCTTAACATCG
>DITO01000100.1 GCA_002422065.1 Erysipelotrichaceae bacterium UBA6182
CTCCATACTGCATATCAGCATACAGCTTAGTACAGAACTTCTGCCAATCACTATCAACAGCATATCCCATCCTAAACTGATTATCAATGTTCCTATGCACCATATCTCCAAAGTCTCTTCTTTCCTTTGCATAGGTATCCCATTCATAAATAATAGCATTCTGGATCCTACTTATATCTTCCTGTGTCCCTAAAGTACTTCTCGACTTCGCCATGTAATACGAAATCTCATACTTGTCAAAGTCACTCTCAAAGAAATCCAATACCTTACTTACCGAGTCAATACTTATATCCGGTTTCTCCATATGCACATACTTATGCCCTGAAGTAAGCTTTACCGGAAAAGTCTTTATCATCTCTATAAATTTATCTCTACTCATTTGCTCTTTCGTATTCTTTAATAATAGCTCTTAAAACGCCACAGGCTTCTATGAAACCCTCTTTCTTCACTTGGCAAGTAGCTTGCCTAGCTTCCTTCTCAAAACGCAGTATAAGCAATTTACAGTGGTTTATTTCAAACTCATATTTATTCGGCATCTTCTTCTTTCTCCTCTTTAAGTATTTTATAAATTCTACTATCATAATGAAACATAGGAAACGTATCAATATCATCTCCTAATATCATATTATCCATATGACTTTCAGAAATAAGTTCTGCTTCTTTTAAAGTTTCAGAATAAGGATAATCATGCTTATCATTAAACAGATTAAGTAATTTATCTTTTGCTTCTTCTAATTTAAGTCCAGTATGTAATACTCTATTGCCACCATTCCTTTGAGCTATATAAGGACATGTAAATACCAACGCGATTTCAAATGTTTCCATAAAATAAATTTTAAATGATAATAACTTATTGGCAGATTAAAAAGGACACTCTACCGGCCACCACTCCTTATCCAAATCAAGGTAATATGGCCTATCCTCCACAACTGGCCTATTCTCCATAACCACCTTCATGATATTATTCCCAGTAGCCCACTTTATCCACCCAGGATCAGTACTCCAAATCTGATTTATAGTCTTCCCCTTATGCTTACCAAAGAAAATCTTATCATCTAAATAATACTCTTTTATCTCTGCCATAATATTTTATTTATACATATCTTTAGACAAGTATAGCGTAGCTTTTACACCACGCCATACAGCTAATGATAAATTGTGTGAGATTGGATTCGAACCAATGCAAGTCCCAACTCTTAAAAGTCATTCCTACCACAGGTCAATTACGGGAAACGTCACACAACCATCAATTAACTAAAAACTGTCACCAGTAAACTTGTCCTTCAAACTTACTTTCTTACTCTTCTTCGGCATCTCCTCTTCATCAACCTCAGCACTCATAGCAGGCAACACATTATCCTTCAACCCAACATTGTCATCACCATCCAAACCCATCACATCACCCTGACTGACCACAACAAACCCCTTATCCTGTAACAAACTAATAGCATTAGCCTCAGCCTCCTCATCAGTCATACTCTCCAACTCCTCCTCCTTACTCTTATACAACGGTAACAAATACTGCCGCGCATTGAAATCCATACTCGCACTATCCAAATACTCCTTCACAGCCTTCTTAACCTCAATGATCTTATCCCACACCTCATCATAAAAATCAGTGTCCTCAGCTCCCATCAATGGAATAGTAGGAGATACTACCAACCCACCATCACTCACCACTACCTGACCCATAATCATAAACCTACTGCCAACAATCTTTATCCCATTCACCTGAACACACTGTAACAAATGCACCAGCCTCTCATAATGACTATCCAACCCCTCAACCATCTTTACAGCCTCACACTTCTCATCATCATACAAAGCATCAAACTCCGGCTCCCAATACATCAACAACCGCATATATCCCTTCTTCAACTCCTGTACCTTCCGCTTCAACTTATCACTAACCGGCACCGGCCGAACCCTTGTCACATCATCAACAATAGTCGTCCCATCCTTGACAACATTCTCAGATGTTACCACTGACATCCCACGCCTACCACCATCAATCAACTTAAATCCATTAATCTTCATAAACTTCCTTTCTCTTTTTTAAATTAGTACTATATAACTTTGTGCTTATAGCCCTTAACTCATTGATATCGAGAAATCTATACCCTCCTACTCTGCTCCTTACCTTACTAACATCCATTAACTCATTATAACAAACAACATAAGTCAACAGAACCCCCTCCTCCTCCTTTACTCCCAACATCAAATCAACATTCTCTCCATTGCCCTCAGCAAACCTCCTCCTCTCACTCACAAGGAAATTGTAATGACTGCCATCCAACAACCCATCCAGAAACACATCAATCCCCATCTTAGCCCTTATAGCATACAGTATCCTCCCACTACTCAACCCATCGATAAACTCTTTACTCATAAACCTACCAACACTACCAAGATTACTCTCTTCTCTTTCCATAATTACAATTTTAATTAATCACAAATTTAAACCTTCCTAAATCACTAACAAATTTATTTAACAAATTAATAATAACTTACTGGCAATCAAATATACAAAAAATTTTTTTTAAAAAATATAAACAAGAAGATGTACTCGAATATTTTTTTTTTAAAAAATATAAGCGGGCAAAGTAACCGGCTATGGGTCTTTTCACCTTTAAGGGGGGTAGCACTTGGTAGTGGGGGTATGCAAAGTATGATAGGAGAAAAGGATTGTTAAGTTTGGTTTAAAATAGTTGTTGAGGAATGGGAATGGTAGAAATGGTATAAACAATATACGTAGTCAAAGAAAAGGGATTAGGGAAACATGAGGCATGGCACGGTGCGAGAATTGACGTAATGCCGCCATACGAACGCTCTGGTCATATATGAGTGCATATGATATGGCCACGCACGGTGGGAGTGATTAGGTAATGGATATGCATGGCACGCTTTGATTGGGTATGAAGACATATATGGCGACTAAGTTATTCTTGTTTGTCTAATCTTTAAAAACAAATTTTATGAACCACAAGGAAATTCTTGGCAGCATTAATGTTGCAAACGCTTCTGTACTAGGTGCAGGAGAACACAGAGTATCAATCGCTACCGTAGCAGAGCTTACAGATCGCAGAGATTTGCAGGGCAATGTTATTGAGGGTAAAGACCGTCCATGGTCTGATGAAACCCCTCAGATTGGTATTACCTTCAGAAGTAAATCTGGAGTGTTTACACATCGTTTTAGCTTACTTGGCTATGTGTCAGCAAAGGACGAGGATTACGTAAAAGCTAAAGGTGATGTTATCGCATCATCTGAGAATCATGATGAACAGTATGTTCTTCGCAATGGTCAGCGCGTAATATCAGCTCGTAAGACTGGTACAGCACAGGAGAAGCTAGCTAAATTCTTAGGCAGTTTAAAGACTGGCGTAGAGAATGCTATTGATGCTTTAGCATTGTGTACTGGCAAAGAGACTACCATTGTACTGAAAGATGTAGATGGCAGAATTGAGTATAACTACTCGAAAATATCTATGCCTAAAGCTGTTGTAGTTAGTTCTATGGCAGAAGGAGATGAACTGTAATTGAAATTGGAGCCCATTCGTGGGCTTCTTTTTTCTTCGATAAGTTATTCTGGTTTAAACTTAAATCTATTGCTATGAAAAAGAAACTAACCTTCAGAAACATCCTAACAGCCATTCTAAGCCTAGTATTTATCGCATCAGTAATATCTGGCGACACATACCTAATAGGAGCAGCAGTGTGCACCTGTATACTCTCAGGCTTTGGAATACTAACATACAATGAGCTTGTATCATTTAAGGCAGAGTATGAGGAGAACAAGAAACCAAAACAATAGCCTTCGGGCTATTTTTTTCCGGTATAACCTTCCAGATGTAAAATACAAATGGGAATAACTTAAAATGTCACACACTCTCCGAGAACCTACCAGAAAAAATCCTCTCCTGTCGTATCCCCGTTATTTCATTCCATGCTATTTTCCATAACCATGTATAACCTTTGTCTTTTTTAGACTAAAATCCCCCTTTGCCGTATCCGCGACATTTTTTATCCATTTTTCTCCAGATGGAAACAACCCCAAATTAACCACTTTTCAAAATATGCATTTAAATTGCGTATAATCGATTTAAATACCCTAGGTATACATTATACCCATTTCATATAGTTATCGAATCCTAGCATATCCATATGCTCTGTAATCGCATATTTTATCCCTCCCATCCTCGCGTACCCCCACCCCCTATTTCCTCATCATCACACTTAAATATTTTACCTTCACTGCACTATGCTAACATACTCAGATATAAAACTATACCCCATACAACATACTGTATCTTCTTGTGAATGAAGGAGTAAATGTGTCCAGATTCCCCTAACTCTTTGATTCAGTGTAAAGAGTGAGGTTTAGATTGGGTATTTTTGGGTATATATTAGAGTGATTAAAAGAGATGAGTTGATTTAATTAGAGTCTGAATACATATGATAGGGTTACTATACGGAGGAGATCTTTAGGAGCATAATGAGGATTGGAGGTTATGAGTCTGTTGAGTATTACCTGAGTTTGTATTGAGTATGATTGAGTATATCTGAGATTATAAATAAGCATATGTATACTTAACTGGCAATGATACTGAAATGATACTATCTCTTCTTTTCATTTGTAATATTGTTTAAGTTTATTACATGAGTAATATGAGTGATATGAGTATAATATAACATTAGTTAGATTAGAATACTTAATCTGTAGTATATATTAAAGAAAAAAAAGAAATATTAAAAGAAAAAAAAGAAACCCTCGATGAGGGTATACTTTTGGGGTTTGTTAGGTAGTTAAAATTAAAAATGAAATGAAGAAAAATTGAGTTAGAGAGATTTTGCGTTGTTGAGGTGTGTTATGAGTTGATTAAGTAGTTGGGTAGTGAAAGAGATACCATCTATAAGTATTGATTCATAGTGGAATAGTGTGTCATTGAGGTGATGATTGGTATTGAGTAGGGTGAGTAGGTGTTGGAGATCGAAGAGTGATAGAGTGGTGTTGTTGAAAGACACTTGTTTTGGTATGTCATGGATTGAGAAGTTGAGTATATCGGTATTACCTTCTGGGAATAGCCTATCGATGATACTAGGTAATTCATTTTCAACTTTAGCTTTGTGTTCATCAGTAAGTCCGGAGAACATCCATTCTCTACAATATTTCAACTGATTATGCTTGAATATCTCTTCTTCAGTTTTAGTACCAGATAGGAAAGGAGCTGAGAGTATGTGTGGGATAGGATCTTGTTTAGGGAACATCAATTCCTTTTGGTGTTGGAGTACATTATGCTTGTGTATTTCTTCTTGTGTCAATTCTGCTTGAACCTTTTTATTAGCTTGTTCAATCTGGATCATTAATTCCTTATCCATAGCTTCATTAATTGTGTCTAGTACTGATTTAGCTTGTTCGCTTACTTGTGTGTTTCCTATTGGGATAGTTGAATCTCTAACAAGGCTTATATCGAGATTCTGAGCTCTCATAAAATCATCATATGAGATGATAGCATATCCCATTTCTTCATAATGCGTTATAGGGCATACTCCAGGCATGTCATTGCGAAAATCATAAGCAAGTTTTTTTGTAAGCAATTCTTCACTTATAGAACTGAAGTTAAAGCTTTCAGATGGGAATAGTGAATTTATGATTTCAAATTGTTCGATTGTATTGAATTCTATTGCTACGTTATTGTTTCTACAATAATCAACTGTGTAGAATTTATCTACTTTTTCATTGTTCTTTTCCATTGGTTTAAATATTAAAGGTTATAAAACTAAATAACTTATTATACAAAAAGAATAAAAGGATATAAAAGCGTTTAACAATGATTATATTCACTCAGGAGTGATTAACTAATCAAAGTCTATACTTTATATCCTTTTATTACTAAAATTGATTTAAATGAATGTAATGAGGTATTATTTACCACAGCACTTCTTATACTTTTTCAAAGATCCACAAGGACATGGTTCATTTCTGTTTATCTTTGGATCTACAGAAGAATTACGAGTTGGTACTATCTTAGCATTACGTTGTGCTTCGGTTAATCCATATTCCCAATATCTCATTTCATCTTTATCGAATTGTAATTTTTCCATTAGTTTAGGTCTTGATTTATATGGAACAAAATCTTCTGGTATTTCATCTTCCAAATTAACTATCTCAACATCATCACCAAGCTCCTCCTTTAATTTTAATTCTATTTCTGGAGGTGGTAGACCTATTACACCTATTCTTTTCTTTTCCATGATTAAATAAGATTATGTTCAGTTAAAAATTCTCCAAAATTACCATATAAATCCCTGCGATTAAAAGCTTCTCTTAATAGTTCTATTACTTTAGATTTAGGTAATGTTTCTTCATTATTTGTATTTATTCTATTTTTAAAACGGCATGTGCTGCACATAGGGTGTGGCAGCATACTAAAAGAAGATTGTTTATTAAGTTCAACTGTTAAGTTAGTATTGCTTTTAGTTTCACTGATAACTATTTCGTTGTTGTTTAGTTTTAATTTATAGGAACAATCTAAAAAAATATCATCATCTAGCACTTTAGGGGCTTCTAATTCAACTTCAATAGTCTCAATTAGATTCTTTTTATTGTATTCGGTAATATAGTATTCAATGAATGATTGTGGAATAGAGGGTAACCCTAAAGACTTATCAGTAGTAGCTATTACTTTTTCATGATTTTTTTGAAAATAAAGAAAAGCAACTTCATTAAAAGAATTATATCCGATTGTACCACAATTCTTAACAGCTTTAACAATTCTTTTCCCTATTCTAACATAATCTCCTTCTTTAATCTTACTTATTTCTAAGTCAGATTGTGGTAGAGTAAAATAGAGATGTTGATTTTGTGTTCCTGTTTGATTAGGAAATTGTTTCAAATCTTCAAGAACTGCACCAGTAACCCACCCTAAAGTATTACGTTTAGTATTTTTGAAAATATGACTATCTGTGTTAGTAGATAGTAAATGTATGTTAGCTGTTGTTTTCATGTTAAATAAGATTAGTTAAACAATATGTGATTGCTGCCTCATAAGCATCTTGTGGCTGTGTGCAAAGTTTAATTGTATGTTCTTTAGCTTTGAACTTATTCATTAATTTTACGTATGCTACAAATGCCCATTCGCCATCATCTTTAATTACAGGTCTTGCATAAATCCAAATACCATGTTTTACACGTAGTCATTCTACTACCATCCATTGTTCAGGAGCAGAATATTTATCACTAAACTTATTCCAATCCAATGAAACAATTTCTCCATTGGGTGCTCTTTTAAGATAATCTTTATCAATGCATAATTTTGATGACTGATAATATGCAGATATATTATCTATATTAAATCCTTTTTCTTTTAATAGCTTTGCATTATCAAAACTACAATATGTTGGTTTTATTTCCATGATTAGTTTAATTTATTGTTTAGTAACTTAAAGAAGCAAGTAATAAGAGATATTCTATTCCATATAGTAATAGTTACGACAATGGACTTTTGTATTCTAGTGAGTTTTTAGCTCAACCTCCATCTGATTTTCCCAGATTTATTACTTGCTT
>DITO01000190.1:0-39493 GCA_002422065.1 Erysipelotrichaceae bacterium UBA6182
GCAGCGGCTAAAGCATTTGCGAGCAGTACCTTAGATCCTAAACCAACAATAAAGATATTAAAGCCTTTCTCAAGTCGTGGTCTTAAGTCTTGCGGGTTTTTAAGTTCTATAGAGATATCACTGTAACGCACAATAGGACCTGCAATAAGTTGAGGGAACATACTTACATAAGCTGCAAAATCAATAAGATTTCTTTCTGCTCGAACATCTTTTCGATACACATCAATCGAATACGACATGGTTTGAAAGGTAAAGAAGCTAATACCTAAAGGCAAGATNNGGAAATGAAGTTTGAAGTAAATCATTAATCATCCCTGTAAGATAACCACTGTACTTAAACCACCCGAGTAAACCAAGATTACCTATCATTGAACAGGCTAACCATAGTTTACGTTTGACTTCACTTTTTGAAGATTCAATCATGATGCCACAAGTGTAATCTAGGAAGATGGAGAAGACCATGATAAGACCATAACGTATTTCTCCATAAGCATAAAAGACTAAACTAAAGATGAGTAAGATAAGACTTCTAAAACGTGGTGGAAAGATTAAAAGTGCGAGAATCGCACTTGGAAGAAAAACAATAAGAAATGTCGATGATGCGAAAATCATACTTATTCAAAGAATGATTTAAAGACATCCACACCACGTTGAAACTGTGCCTTAATAAAATCAATCTCTTCTTGTTCATCAAAATCTGATCCATCATTAGGATATTCAAAGTGTTTACCTGTTAATACAAAGACCACATAATCTCCTTCAGAAACAAGCATTGCATTTTGAACACGAGGCATATTCATAGGGTATTGGAAAGATTCTTCTTTTAGATAGCGTTGGTACTCTTGCATCGCAGCAACAACCTTCGCAACATTACCTTCAGTCGCTTTAATCACAATCAGTTCATCACTACTCATGGTAAACATAGGACCTTGACCAAAGAAAGCTTCAACCCACTGCGCTTCAATTCCTAAACGCTCTACCATGTGAGTCTCATCATAATCAAGACTTGGAGCATAATCATCCCCATATTCATCTTTGATGGCTTGTGCAATCTCTTCAACATCGACATCCACTGGTGCTGGTGTGGGAGCACATCCCATTAATAAACCTAAGGTTAAAAATAATACGACTAGTTTTTTCATAAGTCTCCTTGTAACGCCAATTTGGCTCATGTCCTAGTTTAGCGAAACAACACCCACATTTGAACCCTTTAGGGGATGACATGCATAGTTGGTTGGATAACTTGCACATATAAAAAAGCACGCTAAGCAAGCGTGCTATCTAATTCTTCATCACTATGATCTACTACGACGTCATTGGCAATCAGTGTTAATACACTTGCCTTTGAAACAATTCCGATAAGTCTTCCATCCTCAACGACCGCAAGTGGGACACGAGTTTGTGAAGCAAGAGGGAGTATTTCTGAGACGGATTGATTAGGTGAAATGGTTTCTACTTCTTCCACTAAATCCATGAGTGTTGCTGCTTTATCTTTCAAACGCATTGCGCTATCAAGACCAACTACACCTAAGAATTTCATTTCATCATCAACCACATAAGCACTAGAAACATTATTCGTACGCATTTCACGAATGACCTTATTGAATCCATCATCCTTAAAGACAATGGTAGTTGGGGTAATCATGACATGTTTTACACTCATAATTGCAGTCTTATCAGCACCTTCAATAAATCGTGTAACATACTCATCAGCGGGATTAGCCATCATGTTTTCAGGAGTATCCACTTGGATTACTTTTCCATCTTTCATAATTGCAACTCGATCACCAAGTTTAAAGGCTTCATTAATATCATGGGTAATAAAGACAATGGTCTTCTTCATCTTCTGTTGAATCTTTAATAACTCAAATTGCATATCCTTTTTAACTAAAGGATCTAACGCCGAGAAAGGTTCATCCATAAGAAGTACTTCAGGATCATTGGCTAAAGCTCGAGCTAACCCAACACGTTGTTTCATACCTCCTGAGAGTTGATCAATGCGTGAATTCTCAAATCCTGTAAGTCCTACAAGATTAATCATTTCCATCGCTTTTTCTTTCTTAAGTTCCGGACCCACACCACGTATCTCTAATCCATACTCGACATTTCTTAAGACTGTTCGATGAGACATAAGTCCAAAGTGTTGAAACACCATGGCAATCTTTTCACGTCGAAAATTACGTAATTGTTCTTTATTAAGTTGAGCAAGATCTTGATTCTTAAAGAAAATCTTACCATGAGTAGGATCATTCAAACGATTGAACATCCGTACTAGTGTTGATTTACCAGATCCTGATAAACCAATAATAACAAATGTTTCTCCAGGATTAACTTCAAGACTTACATCAAGTAAGGCACAAGTTGCTCCTGTCTTTTCTAAGATTTCATTCTTAGAAACACCTTTCTTAGATAATTTAAGTGCTTCTTCTTTGTGACTTCCGAAGATTTTATTAACACCTTCTACATACAATATTGGCTTCATAGACTTTCCTCCTCACTGTGAGGTTTAACCCACCCTTGTGAAAGACGATCAAGAATAATCGCCACAATAACAATCGCAGTACCAGAGACAAGACCACGACCAACTTCAATACGGTTAACTGAAATAAGGACTTCCATACCAAGACCTGGTGCACCAATCATTGATGCGGTAACGACCATCGCCATGGCCATCATCAGTGTCTGATTAAGACCAGCCATAATCGTCGTAAACGCTTGTGGGATTTGCACTTTAATCAATGTTTGAATCGTTGTCGCACCAAATGAGCGCGAAGCTTCCACAATCTCAGGATTAACTTGTCGTATTCCTAAGTTAGTTAAGCGAATAATTGGAACAATGGCATAGATGACGGTCGCCATAACAGCAGGAACACGTCCTAAACCAAAGAGTAGTAATGCTGGAATAAGATAGACGAAGACAGGCATGGTCTGCATCGTATCAAGCACTGGTCGCATAATGCGATTGGCACGCTCACTTAAACTAAGGAGTAGACCAAATGGAAACCCTAAGGCTACACTTAAAATAACAGCGGTAATCACAATGGATAAGGTACTAATCATCAGTGTCCAAAGTCCTGTGAAACCAATAAGCGCAAGAAGTCCACCATAGACGAGAGACATTCCAATCTTTTTACTTTGTTTGAAGTAAAGCACTATAACAAATAATACTAGAACCCACCATGGAATGAAGGTGAGGATGTCGGAAATTGTTAATAAAATATTCGTTAGTCCTTGTCGGATAACCCTTAATACAGCATCAAAGGTGAGCGCAAACGAGCGCACACCTTTGTCGATGGCTGAAGTATCAATGGTTAACTGGAAAGGAAATTCATAAATCCAGTTCATACATTTCTCCTTTAAGTTTTAAGATTCTAATGCATTGATTAGCGTTTCAAACTGCTCTGCGCTAAGCCAAGTTGCAACTAGTTCTTTATTTTCTAATATAAACCACTTAGCAGCTTCAACTGAAGATGCTCCAGTTTCTTGAATATAAGATAAAGCGGCTGAAGTTAACGTTGATGATGTTGAGTATTTAGATAGGAATTCAGCAACTTCTGGGAATTCTGCTGAGAAACCATTTCTTACACCGACAGTGACATCACTACTCTTAAACTCGCCAATACCATTCATGAATCCATTTTCATTAAATGGTTCATCTTCAAGTAACACGAAATCATAAAGTCCCATTAACCAGGTTGGTTCCCAATAGTAACCGACCACAGCTTCACCACGTTCATATGCACTCGATAGTGCAGCTGATAGTGCAGCATCACTTCCTGGTGAGAAGTAATTAAAGGTAGCATTTAATCCTAAATGGTCCATTTTATTTCTTAAAATTTCATCGACAGCCCATCCAGGAATTGCTCCATAGATACGGCCTTTATTTGGATCTTCTTGATCTTCGAATAATTCCCAATACTGAGGTAAATCAGAAACTGAGCGAAGATTTGGTGCCATAGGCTCAATGCCACGAGTAGCATCTCCTTCAATGACATAGCGTGGAACATATAGTCCTTGTGCATTATCATCAAAGTTTAGACCTAAGAGCTCAAAGCGTCCATTAGCAACATCTTCATTGTAAGACGGTAAGTTATCTGTCCATATTTCTGAGTAAATATCAATCTCTCCACTCATGAGAGCTTCATATGTGATTGGTGTTGAACCAGGTAGTTCTTCCCAACCATAACCAAATACTTCTTCAATAATGGTTCCCATTACTGCGTTGTGGAACATAATAGAATCCCACTGTGCATTAGCAAAGGTAAATGTTGTTCTTCGTGATGAAGGGGCACACCCTGCAAGAACGAAAAATAACAAGACTAAAAGCAAGAATAATTTTTTCATTGTTTTTTCCTCCTATAATGATAAAAAATCCAACTAACAACCTTTAATATACAGACAAATTGTCAGTTTGTCAAATTGTGACATTATGTTAACCTACTTCTTATGTTATAAAACAAGGATTTATTCTGTTATAATACTCTCATGAAGAAACTACAATTAAAGCACGTAAAGAAACTTGTACTCATCATCTTTGGTAATTACTTACTTGCTTTAGCTGTAGGCGCATTTATTTTACCGTATGATATCTTGTCTGGTGGGGTTGCAGGATTAGCAATTGCACTTAAACCAATCATACCTTTAGAACCTAAAATTATTATTGATGCACTTGTTATTGGATTATTTGTCATAGGTGCATTAGTTCTAGGAAAAAGATTTGCCATCTCTACTGCATTATCTTCAATCTTATATCCAATATTCTTGTTTTATACCCAGCAAATGCCAGCAGTAGGGGTAGATCCCTTGCTTGCTAGTCTCTATGGGGGTATTATTGCAGGACTCGGTGTTGGACTCGTTATTAAAGAAGGTTCTAGTACTGGAGGAATGGATGTTCCACCACTTGTTCTTAATAAATTCACAGGAATTGAAATTGTAACGTGGGTATTTATTATTGATGGTATTACTGTAGGTCTAGGATTTTTCAATTATGGTTTACAAGCAGTGTTGCAAGGATTTATCTCGGTTGTTGCAGCATCATACATGATTGATCGCGTTCTAGTCTTTGGTGAAACTCAAGCGAAGATGGTGTATATCATCTCTGATCATTATGAGAAGATTTTATCTGTTATCCACGATGAAATCGATCGTGGAACTACAATACTACAAGCGCAAGGTGGATATACAGGAGCAGTTAAGCCTGTTATTATGACTGTTGTCATGAAAAATCAATATCCACAACTTAATAGCAAAATTCTAAGTATAGATCCTAATGCATTTCTCATTGTTACAGACTCAACGGAAGTTAAAGGATATGGATTTAGCTTTCAATATAAGGTTTAAACATGAAATTTCTTGGGGGGTTAGAATTAGATAAGGGACCCAAACATGATAATTCTTAAACAAGTTTTTAAAACTTACAAAAATGGTACTAATGCATTAAATGGTATTAGCCTGACAATAGAACAAGGCGAGTTCGTTTACGTCATCGGACCTACAGGTTCGGGGAAGTCAACTATCATTCGTCTGATTAATGGCGAAGAGGTTCCAACTAAAGGTCTCGTTGAAGTTGCAGGTGTCAATGTTGGAAGACTGAGACACAGTAAAGTGCCGCTTTATCGAAGAAATCTTGGAGTTGTTTTTCAAGACTTCAAACTTCTTGAGCAAAAAACAGTTTTTGAGAATGTGCTTTTTGCACTTGAGGTAGTTAATGCACCAACCATTGAAGCACGTAAACGTGCTCGAGAGACGTGTGCTCTTGTAGGATTAAGTGATAAACTTAATTCTTATCCTCATCAACTTTCTGGTGGACAACAACAACGTGTTGCGATTGCTCGCGCTATTGCTAATCAACCAAAAGTACTTATCTGCGATGAGCCTACTGGGAATTTAGATCCAGCAAAGGCAAAAGAGATTATTGATCTTCTTGAAAAAATTAATCGTGAATCCAATACGACAATTCTAATGGTAACCCATGCACAGGGAATTGTTAATAGTCATAGACGTCGTACCATTGCACTTTCTGATGGCTACCTTGTATCCGATTTAGCAGCAGGGGGGTACAAAGAATGAGACGAATATTTCGACACATCAAAGAAGCATTTATTGGATTACTACGTCACTTAGCAATGACTCTATCAAGTATATCAACCATTACTATTACATTATTATTTGTAGGTTTGTTTCTACTCATAACATTCAATATAGAACAATTTACTTATGCCGTTGAAGGCAGTGTAAATATTCACGTCAAAGTTGACCCAAGCTTTGAAGATGATGCGAGTGTAAATTCATTAGGGGTTAAGATTCGAGCATTAAATGGTGTAAGAGCAGCGACTTTCTCATCAAAAGATAATGAGCTAGATGCCATGATTGAATCATTTGGTGAAAATGGATCAATCTTCGAATCTTATCGTGGAGAAGACAATCCGTTACGTATGGCATACTTAGTTGAGATTGTTGATGGAGCTGATATTGAGAGTGTTGCAGTATCCATAAGAGAACTTGAAGGGGTTGAAGCAGTAGCTTATGGTGGTATTCGAGTTGTTGAATTACTATCTTTACTTGAAAATACCCGTCAATTCGTATATATTTTAGTTGCAGGGTTAGGACTTATTGCAGTATTCCTTATTGCAAATACCATTAAATTATCCATTGCATCTCGTGGACTTGAAATATCTATCATGAGAACGGTGGGAGCAACCAATGGTTTTATCCGAACTCCATTCTTATTTGAAGGCTTACTCATTGGTCTTTTTGGTTCAATTTTACCAATAGGACTTATAGCAATAGGTTACATTTGGATGTTTGACACTATGGGAGGTCAATTCATCACACCAATGTTCGCATTAGTAAATCCATTCCCATTTATCTATTATGTATCAGTCGCAATGCTATTGATTGCAATGGGAGTTGGTCTATTTGGTAGTGGCCTCTCCGTTGGGAAACACTTGAGGTGGAAACGATGAAAAAAATCGTTTTACTATTTATTGTCGCACTGTTAGGACTCAATCTTGGAGCAACCCTTTCAAGTGCAAACGTTGATTTCGCAAATAATGAAGCGTACTATGAAGCGCTTTGTTTAGGCACGACATTAAAGAACAATGTTGCTACATGTACAGCATATCAATCATATCTTAATAAGAAAGCAGCCGATGCTAAAAAAGATCTTGATAAGTTAAGAACAGACATTAATGTCATTCGAAAAGATATCACTTCTTACACTCAACAAATAAGTAAATATGAAGATGATATCGTATCGCTTGAGCGTCAAATTACGACATTGAATAATTCGATTATCTCAATGGAAAAAAGTATTGTTGAAATTGAAGCGAATATAGTACAACTTGAAGCAAATGTAGAAGCACGTAATAATACAATCAAAGAGCGTATGGTTGCTTTACAAGGATTCCTTAATGTTAATGGATACATTGAAATCATTATGGGTTCAAGTTCTATGGCTGATCTTGTAAGAAGACTTGAAGGTATTAAGGATATCACGGATTCTGACAAAGCAATTATTCTACAAATCAAAGCAGAACTTGAAATTATTGAAGATGAAAAACTAGAACTTAATCGCCAAAGAGAAGCATTACTTGCAAACCGAGAAAATATTCGAGTTAATCAAGAAACACTAGAAGGCATTAAAGAACAAATCGAAGTCATTGTCGCTGAATATCAAAAACAAGAAGCTGAGTTAGTTTCATTAGAACGTGAAGTAGTGGCCGATCTTACTGAGTTTAACAGTCAAATTAAAGCTATTGGTAATGCTTTAAACCTTATTGCAGTATCACCAGGATGGCGCAGACCTATGGATTCTGGATTCAGAATTTCTGCAGGTGCATGGTATTATCCACAAGGTGGAATTCATTTTGGAGTTGATTTTGCAGCCCCTTTAGGTAAAGAAATTAAAGCAGTAGGTAATGGATATATTATATACAGTTCTGACGCATGCCCAACTTATGGATTCTTAGGCAATCGTTGTGGATCACCAGGAATAGGTGGTGGTGGAAATCAAGTCTATCTCATCACAAATATTGCTGGGAAAACCTATGCTGTGATGTACTTACATCTTCAAAAAGGTTCACGTATTCAATCGGGTAAAATCGTTAATCAAGGCGACGTAATCGGATTAAATGGATCAAGTGGCTCTTCTACAGGTCCACATCTTCATATCGAAGTAATCTATTTAGGAACTAATAGTGTCGATTATTATGTTAGAAACTGGGATGGTAGCTTATCATTTGGAGCAGGCTTTGGATCACCAGCCATGAATACTCGATGTTCGGTCACTGGTAATAATGCTCCATGTCGTTTAAATCCACTTGATGTATTTAATGTAAGAACTGGAGTATCCTACTAAATAAATAAAAAAAAGCGGGTCTTAGGACTCGCTTGTTTGTTTCTTAGCATGAAGAGTAATAATATTCACAATCGTATAAGCACATTGTAGACCATCATCAACACTTAGAAATTCATATTTACCATGAAAGTTCTCAGCTCCCGTAAACAGGTTAGGTGTATTAATTCCCATAAAAGTGATCTTAGATCCATCAGTGCCCCCACGAATAGGTTCAATCACAGGAACTATACCTAATTGCATCATTGCTTCTTTCGCAAGTTCAACACTACGCATATCTACTTTAATCCGATCAGCCATATTATAGTAGGAGTCCTTTAGTGAGACTTCTATTTTCGCCTTAGGATATTTCTTAGAAAGTAAATCTTTAATCTCAATCATTTTTTCTTTCTTCTTTAAGAACAATTCTTTATCATGATCTCGAATAATATAGTGCATCGTAGCATCTTCAATGGTAGAAGTCATTGAAGCACATAGGAAGAAACCTTCACGACCAGATGTCTTTTCAGGTACTTCATTTTGAGGTAAATGAGCATCAAACTCCATTGCAAGTTTAAATGCATTAATCATTTTATCCTTTGCAGTCCCAGGATGGACTGAAATACCTTGAATCTTCACTATCGCAGCAGCTGCATTAAAACATTCATATTCAATTTGACCCTTGTATGAACCATCTACCGTGTAAGCAAAATCTGTATTAAAAGCTTTCGCATCAAAACGATTAGCTCCAACTCCAATCTCTTCATCAGGTCCAAAAGCTACTCTTACATCCCCATGTTGAAGGTGAGGATTATCATTAAGAAATCTCAGAGCTTCCATGATTGCTGTAATACCTGCTTTATCATCTGCTCCTAATAGTGTTGTGCCATCCGTAGTGATGAGTGTATGACCAACATAGTTCTTCAAGTTAGGAAATACTTGAGGATCAAGAGAAGTTTGAGTCGTTTCATCAAGAAGGATTATCTTACCATCATAGTTTTCAATAATCTTAGGTTGAATATTCTCTGAGTTAAAATCTGCAGTATCCACATGAGATATAAACCCAATAGGAGTTACATTCCCCTCAATATTCCCTTTTAGTGTACCCATCACAAATCCATTCTCAGGATTAACAAATACATCAACACATCCAATCTCTTCTAACTCATCCTTCAACATCAACACAAAATCCCATTGTGCAGGAGTGGATGGAATCGTGTTACTTTTCGCATCAGAGCGTGTGTTAAGTACCGCATAGCGCATAAATCGTTCAATATAATGTTGTCTCATAGGACCTCCAATTATTTAACACTAATTATACTCTTTTTTGTGTGAATGTCTTAATTTAAGAGTATAATTAATAGATGACATCATGATAAATATGTCTTTAGGCATATCAAACTAGTCATGTACTTGACTATGTTACAATGAACAAAACAATTAAAGGAGTCTATTATGGAAGAAGAAAAAGTAGTTATTCACCTTGAAAAACACCGCTGGCCAGATGAAGTTAGCGCACTTTCACGTCAACGCTGGACTAATCGACTCTTAATTGTGATGGTTGTCGTCGCTTTTTTAAGCGGATGGCTTATTTCAGCACAACTTAATGTTACTACCTTAACCCCAGTCGATAATTCTCGCTATGCAAGATTAGATGCAATTGTTAATACATTATCCAGTACTTGGTTTTATGGTAAAGACATCACTAATATTGAAGAAACACTCATTGAGCGTGCCATTAAAGGAATGATTGAACAGAATGGTGATCCATATACTGAATACTTCAGTCCTGAAGAATATTTACAATTCTCAAATTCAATTACAACAAACTTTGTTGGTATTGGAGTGCAGATATATAACTTAGATGGTGTAACCGTTGTTGAGAAGGTGTTTCGTAATTCTCCAGCAGAAAGCTTCGGAGTATTACCAGGAGATATCATTTATAAGGTCGATGGAACAGACGTAACAGGACTTGAAGTGAGTGATATCGCAAGTAAAGTTCGTGGAGAACGAAATACCGTTGTATCTATTGAATTTATTCGTGGCAACACTTCGATTGTGAAAGACATTGTCCGTGATCAAATCCGTTCATCTGCATATGGAGAAATGCTTAATCAAGAAATTGCTATCTTAGAAATCAATCAATTCGGATCTGATACTGCCGATCAAGTAAAAGACTATTTAGACTTCTTTAAAGATTCTAACGCAACTAAACTCATCATTGATTTAAGAGATAATGGGGGTGGATTCTTAGATACACTNNCGTGTTGAACAAGGATTTGTTACAACACAATCACGTTATGTAAACTTTGAAGATATTGTTATTCTTGTTAATCAAAACTCAGCAAGTGCATCAGAAGTTCTTGCAGCTGCCATGTCAGAACAAGGCAACTTCACTCTCATAGGAACCACTACTTTTGGCAAAGGAACTGTTCAAATAACCCGTCCATTCTCAGATGGTTCAGCACTAAAAGTAACCACTGCTCAATGGTTAAGTCCTGAAGGGAACTCAATTCAAGATATTGGTATTACTCCTGATGTTGAAGTGTCCTTACATCCATTCTTTACCACAACACGTCAACTCATGAGCGAAGAGGATTTTGTGAATGTCGATTCAGTATCTGATTTTGTGATGATTGCTCAAATGGCACTTGATTTCTTAGATTATAATCCAGGTCGTATGGATGGTTATTTCTCAACACAAACTTTAGAAGCATTAAATGCTTACGCAAGTGATTTCTCATTAGATTCTGTAGACCAACTCACGCCAATGATTTACCGCTCCTTATACACTCAAGTATATCGCGAGTGGTACACCAACAAACGTCAACTCGATCCACAACTCTTGAAAGCACTTGAACTATTACAACCATGAATCATGAACAATTTCAATTAGTTGCACCGTATCAAAGCGCAGGAGATCAGACCAAAGCGATTGAGCAGTTAACGCAAGGACTGATTGAAGGAAAGCCATTCCAGGTACTATTAGGTGCAACAGGTACAGGAAAAACCTTTACTATCTCATCACTTATTGCCAAGGTAAATAAACCAACCTTGGTTTTAGTGCATAATAAAACCTTAGCAGGACAACTCTATAATGAGTTTAGATCATTCTTTCCTCACAATCGTGTGGAATATTTCGTGTCCAATTTTGATTACTATCAACCAGAAGCCTATATGCCACGCACAGACACTTACATTGAGAAATCCGCAACGATTAATCAAGAACTAGACATGTTACGTTTATCTTCCATTAACTCCATCCTTACAAGACGTGATACTATCGTTGTCGCATCAGTGGCTTGTATTTATGCCTCAAGTAATCCTAACAATTACCGGGATATGTTTTTTACCATTCGTGTTAATGAAACCTTAGATCGAGATGAACTCATTAGTATGCTCGTACTTCGCCAATATACACGTAATGATATGGAACTCTCTAAAGGACATTTTAGAGTAAAAGGGGATGTCATTGATATTGCACTTGGATATACTGATGAGTTCATTCTTAGAATTGAATTCTTTGATAACACCATTGAGAGAATTGTTGAAGTAGATCCAGTAACTTATAAAGTTAATGCAGGGTTTATGCTTTATAATATTTTTCCAGCAACTGAATATGCACGCTTTAAACCTCAAATCATGAAAGCTGCCATGGATATAGAAATAGAACTCGAAGAGCGATTAGCTGAGTTTAAAAAAGAAGAAAAGCTTCTTGAAGCTCAACGTCTTGAGCAACGGACTCGCTATGATATTGAAGCACTGCGTGAATTTGGATATTGCTCTGGGATTGAAAACTATTCAATGCACATCGATGCACGCTCTCCAGGACAACGTCCTTATACCATCTTTGATTTCTTTCCAGATGATTTCTTATTTGTCGTGGATGAAAGTCATGCAAGCTTACCTCAAGTACGAGGGATGTTTAATGGTGACCAAGCTCGTAAAAAAGTACTTGTCGACTATGGGTTTCGCTTACCCTCTGCGATGCATAATCGTCCGATGCGATTTGAGGAGTTCTTAACACTTCCTAAGCAAACAGTTTATGTATCTGCTACCCCAGGGGACTTTGAATTAAATCAAGTGAACCATCAAGTTGTAGAACAAATCATTCGACCAACAGGTTTAGTTGATCCTGTTGTTGAAGTAAAGGCATCGTATGGTCAAATTGATAACTTGATGGAACAAATCAATCTTCGTAAAGCGAACAATCAACGAGTTCTTGTCACAACACTCACTGTTAAAATGGCAGAGGAATTGACGAGCTACTTCTTAGTAAATGATATCTCGGCGGTATATTTACACCATGAAACTAAAACACTAGAAAGAATTGAAATCATTCGCCAGCTTCGTAAAGGAAAATACGATGTTGTGGTTGGTATTAACTTACTTCGTGAAGGTTTAGACATACCAGAAGTCTCTTTAATAGCAATCCTTGATGCTGATAAAGAAGGATTCCTACGTTCATCACGCTCACTCATTCAGATTATTGGTCGTGCTGCTCGAAATGTTGATGGAAAAGTCATTATGTATGCCGATCGTATGACAGATTCAATGATTAAAGCCATTGGAGAAACTGATCGTCGTCGTAGTATCCAAGAAGCTCATAACATTAAACACAATATCACACCAAAAACAATTATTAGAGATATCGCTGAAACAGTATCAGGAAAAGAAAATGAAGAGATTACACGTCGTATCCTAACAAGAAAAGGTAAAGTGAGTCCTCAAGATAAAGAGCGAGTCATTGCTCAACTTGAGAAAGATATGTTAGAAGCAGCGAAGGTGCTCGACTTTGAGCGTGCAGCATTAATTCGTGATGCTCTCTTCGAACTAAAAGGTGAACTATGAAAAACGACCAGATTGTCATAAAAGGCGCAAGAGTCAACAATCTTAAAAATATAAGTGTGACTTTACCACGCAATCAATTTATTATCATGACAGGACTTTCAGGAAGTGGAAAAACTTCATTAGCATTTGATACGATTTATGCTGAGGGTCAACGTCGATATGTAGAATCATTGTCGGCTTATGCCCGTCAGTTTTTAGGTAACATGGAAAAACCTGATGTCGACTCGATTGAAGGTTTATCTCCTGCGATTGCGATTGATCAAAAGACTACCTCAAATAATCCACGCTCTACAGTAGGTACTGTAACTGAAATCTATGACTACTTACGATTATTGTATGCTCGTGTTGGAACACCAATGTGTCCGATTCATCATCATCCCATTGTTGGGATGTCGATTAAAGCGATGGTTGAACAAGTCATGGCTCATCCTAGTGGATCTAAGATTGAATTATTAGCTCCAGTGGTGCGTAATCAGAAAGGAAGTCACAAAGACTTAATGAATGATCTTCTCAAACAAGGCTTTGTGCGTGTTCGTGTTAATGGAGAGATGAAACTATTAGAAGATGATGTTCAGCTCAACAAAAACAATAAGCACACTTTAGAAGTGATGGTCGATCGTTTAATTCTAAGTGAACAAGCAACTTCACGTCTTTATGATTCCATTGAGACATCATTAAAGCTATCTTCAGGATTAGTGCTTGTCCTTATTGAAGGACATGAAATTCTTATGTCATCAAACTATGCATGTGCTGAGTGTGGATTCTCACTTCCACATCTTGAACCAAGACTTTTCTCCTTTAATTCCCCTTTAGGGGCATGTGATACATGTAAAGGACTTGGTGTTATCCAACAAGTGGATATTGATTTACTTATTCCTGATCCTAAGTTAAGTATTCTCAAGGGAGGAATACGTTATTATAAGAATATTGTCGACAGTGAAAACATTGAATGGCAGAACTTTAAAACACTATGTGATCATTATAATATTCCACTAGATAAACCAATCGATTCATTAACTGATGAGCAAAAAGATATCTTACTCTATGGTTCAAAAGGACCGATTAAGTATGCTATTCACTCACGTAGTGGGAATACTTACTTACGTAATGAAATCATTGAGGGAGTACTCACACTTATACAACGTCGTTTCTTTGAAACAACTTCCAATATGGCAAAAGAATGGTATGGAACATTTATGAGTGAAAGTACATGTCCAACATGCAGTGGGAAGCGACTTAACGAAATGGCCCTTTGTGTGGAACTTAATAAGCATTCGATTTATGACTTTACTCGTTTTTCTATTCAAAATGGATTAAAGTTTATTCGACACTTAAAACTTAGTGATCATGATCAAGAAATAGCTCGCTTAGTTTTAAAAGAAGTGAGTGAACGTCTTCAATTTCTAGATAATGTAGGTTTATCCTACCTTACACTAGATCGTGTTGCTGGATCGCTGTCTGGTGGAGAAGCTCAACGGATTCGCTTAGCTACACAAATTGGGTCACGCTTAAGTGGTGTACTTTATGTACTTGATGAACCTTCGATTGGATTACACCAACGAGATAATGCTAAGCTTATTCAAACCCTCATTGATATGAGAGATTTAGGGAATACCCTCATTGTGGTTGAACATGATGAAGAAACGATGGAAGCTTCAGATTGGATTGTGGATGTGGGTCCAGGAGCTGGAACTCATGGAGGAGAAATCATCTTTAATGGTCCTACACAGGAGATTAAAAACTGTGAAGCATCCATAACAGGACAATATCTTAACCGTAAACTATCCATTCCTATCCCTGAACATATTCGAAAAGGAAATGGATATTTCTTAAAAATCATTGATGCATATGAAAACAATCTTCAACACATCAATGTAGACATCCCACTTAATCAATTCGTTGTTGTAACGGGTGTGAGTGGAAGTGGTAAATCATCTCTTGTAAATGAAGTCATCGTGAAGTCCTTGCAACACCACTTATCTCGTGCTAAGGTAAAACCAGGATTAGTCAAAGCCATTGAAGGATTGGAACATATTGATAAGATTATCGCTGTAGACCAAGACCCAATTGGAAGAACACCAAGGTCTAATCCTGTTACTTATACAGGGATCTTTGATGACATACGTGATTTATTTACGATGACACCTGACGCTAAAAAACGAGGTTACTTAAAAGGTCGCTTCTCATTTAATGTGAAAGGTGGTCGCTGTGAAACGTGTCAAGGGGATGGGGTAAAACGGATCTCGATGTTATTTCTTCCTGATGTCTTTGTGTCATGTGAAGACTGTGAAGGGAAACGATATAATCCTGAAACGTTACAAGTGACATATAAGGGAAAAACAATCTTTGATGTGTTAAACATGAGTGTCGATGAAGGGGTAGATTTCTTTGAGAATATCTTTAAGATTTCTTCTAAGCTTAAAATCCTTCAAGATGTTGGATTAGGATACATAAAACTTGGACAATCAGCGACTACTTTATCTGGAGGCGAAGCTCAACGGGTTAAACTCGCAAGTGAACTTCAACGAAAAGTTACAGGTAAAACACTGTTTGTGCTTGATGAACCAACCACAGGGCTACATACTCATGATGTTGCGAAACTACTTACTGTACTCCATCGTATTGTTGATCAAGGTGATAGTGTTTTAGTGATTGAACACAATCTTGATGTCATAAAAAATGCAGATATGATTATTGATTTAGGTCCTGAAGGGGGCGATGGTGGTGGTACAATTATGGCAGTGGGAACACCACAAGAGATTGCTAATCATCCACTAAGTTACACAGGACATTATCTTAAGAAAGTACACCAATAGGAGGACACTATGGAATATACAAATCGCTGTACCATGCGAAAAGTTAGAGACTACTTTAAGTTTGAACAACTTTGTGGTAATGATGAAGCCCTTGATCGTTGGGTTGTGGTTCCTGATTTAAACCGTCCTGGTTTAGAACTCTCAGGATTCTTTGAACATACTGAACCACGACGTATTGTTGTGTTAGGTGACAAAGAAATGGCATACATTGAAACCATGAGTGATGATCATCAACGCTATGTGTTTGAAAAACTCACAGATGGATGGACACCTTCCATCATCATTACACGCTCACATGAATGTCCACCAATCTTACTTCAAGTGGCAATCTCAAAGAACTTTCCAATTTTTCGTACAACCTTAAAGACATACCAACTTATGGTTGATGTTATTTCTTACCTTGATGAGCAACTCTCAGAGTCTGATACGATTCATGGAGTATTAATGAATGTTTATGGTAAAGGGGTTCTTATCACAGGGGAATCTGGGATGGGTAAATCTGAACTAGGTTTAGAACTTATACGTAGTGGTCATGTCCTTGTGGCAGATGATCGAGTTGATGTTCGACGTATTCATAATACAATCTATGGATCAGCTCCAGAGTTATTAAAGGGTTATCTTGAACTAAGAGGTATTGGAATTATTGATGTTGGTCGTATGTTTGGAGCAAGTGCACTCTTAGATTCCATGCGTATTGACTTTGTCGTGTATCTAGAGAAATGGCAAGATGGAAAAGCGTATAAGCGTGTTTCCATTGATTCTACTTTCAGTATGTCAGTGCTTGGTATCGATGTTCCAAAAATGGTCTTTCCTGTAAAGGAAGGACGTAATATAGCAGTCCTCATTGAAGCGGCAGTAACCGACTTCACACTTAAAGAAAAAGGCATTGATGCCGCAAAATCATTTGATGATCGTGTATATAACTACATTGTTAGTCAGAATGAAATAAACGGGAAGGAGTAGACCATGCAGTTTTTTCCAAATCCATCGACTATTATACAAATCGGAGACTTTGCAATCCGATGGTATGCAATATTAATTTTATCAGGAGCTTTCTTTGCTTATTATTTATCATTAAGAGAACTTAAGAAAATGGGGTATGATGCCTCAATTATGGATGACCTATTCTTTGGAGCACTTATTTCTGGGGTTATAGGATCTCGTTTATGGTATGTTGCGTTTTCAGATGATCTTGCAGGATACCTTTCGAATCCAATTCGAATTATTGCCACATGGGAAGGTGGATTAGCCATTCATGGGGGTCTCTTTCTAGGGGTTCTTTATGGTTATTATTGGACAAAGAAACATAAGATTAACTTCCTTCGTGTAGCAGATGCCATTGTTCCTACGATTATGATTGCGCAAGCCTTAGGTCGTTGGGGTAACTTTGCCAATCAAGAAGCGTTTGGACGAGTGGTTGATGCATCCTTTTATGCAGGATGGCCAACCTGGCTAGCGAATCATATGCTTATTGGTGGTTCATATCGTGAACCCACATTCTTCTATGAATCCATGGGGAACATTATTGGTTACCTTCTAATCATTTATGTTTATAAGAAATTTACTAAAGTTAAACGTGGGGATATGGTGTATGCCTATCTTATGTGGTATGGTGTGTTACGTTTCTTTGTTGAAGGACTACGAAGTGATAGTTTGTACTTCATGGGTTTACGTAGTGCACAACTTGTGTCAATCGCCTTTGTGATTGTCGGGATGCTTGGAACACTGGGTCTTTTTAGAAAAATGTTCCCACGTAAGAAACCAACGATTCTATTTGATTTTGATGGTACGGTAATGGATACAGAACCTGCCATCATTAAATCCTATGAAGTGCTATATGAGCGTTATGATAAGTTAGATATTCTTACCCCTGAGTTTAAGAAAACTCTAATGGGTCCTCCTTTAAAAGAAATCTTTGCAATGCATTTTGATGAAGATAAAGTTGAAGATCTGATCTTAGAATATCGTCAAATTAACTTAGAACTTCATAATACTCATGTGAAGCCTTTTGAAGGAGTACGTGATGTGCTTGCCTCTTTAAAGAACCAAGGATATCGTTGTGGTATTGTATCGTCTAAACATTCAGATTCGATTGAATATGCACTGAATATGTATGATATGCAAGACTTCTTTGAAGTCGTGATTGGATTAAATCATACGACGTATCATAAACCTCATAAAGAACCCATTGAAAAAGGATGTAAGGCAATGAATGTTGGACATGATTCACTCATCTATGTTGGTGATACAGTGATGGACATTCAAGCAGCAACATCAATTGGAGCATACTGTGTTGTGTATGCTTCAAATGAAGAGAAAAGAGAAAAGTTAACACAACTTAAACCAAACAAAATTATTACATCATGGTATGATTTTGAGGCTATACTACAGGAGGATGTTGAATGGACACGCAGTACGATTTAATTATTGTGGGGGCAGGACCTGCAGGATTAACAGCAGGGGTGTATGCTCCTAGAGCAGGCTTAAAAACCGCGATCCTAGAACCGGATGCTCCTGGTGGGAAACTTGTGAAGACGTATGAAATCGCAAATTGGCCTGGGCAAAAACTGGTGAGTGGATATCAACTTGCCTTAGATATGTATGAACATGCCACTGAAACAGGCGTCGAGTATCTTTATGGACGTGTAACAAAAATTGATAAAGTTGACAAGATCTTCCATATTGAATGTGAAGATGGAACGACATATACTTCAAAAACAGTCATGGTGGCCAGTGGAACTGTTGAGAAGCAATTAGGCCTTGAAGGTGATAACACACTGGTTGGTAAAGGATTATCCTTTTGTGCCGTCTGTGATGGTGCTTTCTATCGTAATCAAAGTGTTACAGTCATTGGTGGAGGCAACTCAGCATGTGAGGAATCATTGTATCTTACTAAGTTTGCATCAATTGTAAATTTAGTGGTTCGTCGTGATGTCTTTAGAGCTGAGCCACATATTCAAGATCAAGTACTTAGTAATCCAAAAATTAACGTTGTTTGGTTACATTCACCAACGGCTTATGTGGTTGAGAATGGAACCATTAGTGGAATAGAAGTAATTAGTAACGTTAGTGGTGAAAAACAAGTTATTCCCACAAAAGCAGTATTCCCATACATTGGTTCAACACCAGCGACTTCCTTTGTGGAACACCTAGGGGTTTGTGACAATGATGGTTATCTTGTGGTCGATGAGAATATGAAAACAAAGATTCCAGGTTTGTTTGGAGCTGGAGATGTCTGTGCTAAGTTTTTAAGACAAATTGTGACTGCTTCAAGTGATGGAGCAGTAGCAGCACAGCAAGTATTTCATTATATTAATTCTAATCATTAATACGATGAGTGAGACTTCAAGGGAAACCTTGAAGTTTTCTTAGTTGGGGATATCCTTGTGAAACACGGGGAGATGTTGTAGAATGAATTTATGAAACAAATGTTAAAACGTAAGCGTATTATTGTAGTGAGTGGTTACTCTGGAGCAGGTAAAACCGTGGCGATGGGTATTCTTGAAGATATGGGATATACTGTCATGGACCAAATTCCATTTGAACTTTTTGATGATGTTTTAAAGCTTATTTTATCCAATGATGATCCACGATTTGACTTTGTAGCAATATCGACTGAATCACTATTTATGAGAAAACTGATCTATCGTTTATCAAACAGTGAAGCTGATGTGAGATTTCTATTTTTAGAAGCAGATGAAGATGTATTATTAACACGATATAAAGCAACTCGCAGAACCCATCCTTTCTTACTTCGTAACATTGCATCATCACTTGTGGAAGCTATTGGTGTTGAAATTGAAATGCTAAGTCCTTTAAAAGAACAAGCCAATATCATCAATACAACCCGATTAAGCAATCAAGATTTAACACAAAGACTTCAACTATTATACGGAGTTGAATCATTACCTACCTTTAGTATAAGTTTTGTTTCTTTTGGATTTAAACATGGTATTCCTAAAGATGCCGATTGTGTTTTTGATGTCCGTTTTATTAAGAACCCGTATTGGGAAGAATCTCTTCGCTCACTCACAGGTAATGATCAAGCTGTGGTTGATTATGTTTTAGATCAACCGGTTGCACAGGAGTATCTTGATCATCTTACTTCATTCTTAAGGTTTTCATTTCCTTTGTATATTGAAGAAGGTAAGAATCACTTTACTGTTGCGATTGGTTGTACTGGTGGGCAACATCGTTCTGTGACATTTGTTAATGCATTAGAAAAGACATTCTCAAAAGAATATAAAGTTTATAAAAAGCATAAAGATTTGAGGGGGTAATATGAAACGCATCGTCGTAATTGGAGGAGGCAAAGGTCAAGCTGCCTTATTACGTGGTTTAAAAAGAATACAAGACATTCATCTTACATCATTAGTCACTGTAGCAGATGACGGAGGCTCAACAGGTCGTCTTCGATCTATTTTTGATATCCCTGCCATGGGAGATATTCGTAATGTTATGGTTGCAATGGCTCCTGAAGAAACGATTTTATCTCAAATTATGTCATATCGATTCAAAGATAATGCGCAAGATTTGAGTGGACATAGTTTAGGCAATCTTATCCTAAGTGCACTCACTGAAAGCAGTGGGGATTTTGTGCAATCTATATCCAAGATATCAAAGGTCTTGAATATTAATGGAGATATCATCCCAAGCACAACACAAACAGTGACACTTAAAGCAATCTGTGAAGATGGACAGGTTGTTATTGGAGAACAACATATTGGAAAAGATGTTAAAGGAAGAATTAAAGAACTATCTTATTTAAGTGAAGTTCATGCTTCGAGTGAAGCGATTAATGCTATTTTGAATGCTGATTTTATTTTCTTTGGAGTTGGTTCATTGTACACAAGTATTTTACCTAATCTAATTATCCCTGAACTTGGACAAGCATTACTGTTTTCAAGAGCGAAGAAAATCTTTGTTGCGAATGCAATGACTCAAAGAGGAGAAACCTTAGGGTATGATCTTAATGATCACCTTCAAGCCATTTATGATCATTGTCCAATCAGATTAGATCTAGCGATTATTGCAAATACACCCATTCCTGAATCAATCCTGAATCATTATGCCTTAGATGGATGTGAACCACTAACTATTCGTATACCATCATTAGCTAAGGTACTATCGTATGATCTGCTTACTTTTATTGGAAATACTGTGGTTCACGATGATACGAAAGTTCAGAAATGTTGTGAGGAGGTGATGCGCGATGCCATCCTTCACCTCTGAAGTTAAAGCTGAAATCGTCATGAATGAGCTAAAACCATGTTGTGCTAAGGCACAACTTGCAGCATTGGTTCAAACCGATGCGACACTTAGTATTTCAAATCAAACTTTAAAGCTTAACTTTCAAAGTGATAATCCAACGACCGCTAAACGATTTTGGATACTTCTCAAACAAACTTATCAAGCAACTCCTTCACTTCAAATCTTTAAGAGAATCAAACTTAAAAAGAATCATTCCTATGTGGTGAGTATTGATCGAGATGTAAAGACCATATTAGAAGACATGCATTTACTTACCGCAAAGGGTTTCTCTGAAACAGTAGCTCGTAGTGTAGTATCAAAGGAATGTTGTGCACGCGCATATCTTGCGGGAGCATTTCTAGCAAGCGGTTCGATTAACTCTCCGATTAATTCTAACTATCATTGTGAGATTGCATTATCTCAAGAGAAACTAGCAATATTTGTTCAAAAGTTATGTCAACGATTTGATCTTAATGCTAAGGTCATTGTTAGAAGACACCATCATGTGGTCTACATTAAAGCTGCTGATCAAATCTCTGATTTCTTAAGGATGATTGGAGCATTTCAATCACTTATGAAGTTTGAAGACATTCGAATTCAACGAGATTTTACTAACTCACTCACACGTCTTGATAACTGTGAAGTTGCGAATGAAATGAAAGTAATCGCCTCAAGTAATGAACATATTATAGCGATAGAGCTTTTGATCAAATATGATAAGTTTGAAAAGTTAGATAATAAGCTTAAAGAAGTTGCAATACTGCGCCAACTTCATCCAGAAGCATCACTTAATGAGTTAGCTCAACTTTATACACAGCAGAATGGTGCACTTATGAGTAAGTCAGGAATGAAACATCGTTTTAATAAGATTATTGAGCTATCAAAACCACTTAAAGAAAAAGAGGTTAAATAACAGGTTAAAATAAAGATGAGGTATAATGTTTAAGACTAACTATATTCACAAGGGGGAATTATTATGCCAGGGACAGCTTTAGAGTCATTTGGTCGTAGATTAAGACTTATTCGCACACATCAAGGGTATACCCAAGAAGCTTTAGCAAAAAAAATAGGAATCCATCCAAATTATATTTCCGATGTTGAGAATGGTCGTAGGAACATTACGCTTAAAGTTATTGTGAAAATAGCTCAAGGACTTAACATTTCGATTAAAGATTTCTTCTAGGAGGTTTTATGAAATCACTGTTGTGGATTATTGCAGCCATTATTATACTTATCATCGCATGGCCTTTTTTTGTATTTCTACTTTTCGTAGCCATTGTAATGATGCTTATCTCTCCAAAGCGAGTTATGGTATTTAGGCCACAACAAAAACCATCTAATCAATCTCATGATAGTATTAATAACGAAGTCATTGACGTTGAAGCAGATGTTACCATCATTGATGAGGATGTCACATGATTACTTTCGCGAATGCGCATGAGCGTAAAGTTGCGATAGCTTTATGGAAACAGCATGCGTCAAGCTATGAAGTGAACACTCAAGAATATCGATTTGTTCATGATTGGCTTAATAGCGATATTATAGCCATAATGGATGATCAAAGCATGAGTGCTTTTATCATGGAGAAAAAGCTTTCACTTCGTATGGGAATTCACACCATCGGTGTTTTCTTTATACCTTGGTCTGTCTATGACAGTGAAGCACTTCAAGCAACAATTCTTAAAGAGCGATTAAGTTTACATGCCCATCAAGCGCTAGGAACAATTATCGTCAGTGAAAATGAAGTATTAATGCGCTCACTTAAAGCTCATCCATGGGTTAAATCTCAAACAGTGGTCTTATCAAAAGGAATGATAGAACCTAAATCATTTTCTATGGTGACCTTTGAACTACCTCATCAAGGACTACTTGATGCTTATAACTTGTTTATGAAACGCTTTGAGTCAACGATTATTAGAAGTGTTGATGATTATACATTCACTCAATCATTAGCAACAAGTCGTCGTAAACGTGCAGGTATTGTAGAGAATGATCGTGTCTTAGGATACATGGATTATGAAGTAACACCGTATGGTGTAGATATTCG
Source organism: Erysipelotrichaceae bacterium UBA6182 (assembly GCA_002422065.1). Taxonomy (GTDB): domain Bacteria; phylum Bacillota_I; class Bacilli_A; order Erysipelotrichales; family Erysipelotrichaceae; genus UBA6182. The sequence continues at coordinate 23,300 of DITO01000190.1, forward strand.
TGAGATCATTTATGAAGATATTGATACATTACTACGTCTTTTAAGTTTTAGTGCTTCACTTCATCATCATATAACGATATTCACTTCAAAAGCAGAACACTTCATAAAACTATTCCCACAAGCTAATATTTCGAAGAAAGTCGAAAGTTGGCTAGTGCTTCATCATCCTTCATTATGGTCTGATTTATTCAAACAAAACATCACAGATGCAAGTGATTGTGCCCGAGTTTTAGGCCATCCAATCATGATGCATACCCGTTAAGAACCCTTTAATAAATTGACTTTAAGGGTGTTGTGGACTATAATTGAGGCGTCACACAGGAGGAACAATTATGACAGTAAAAGTTGCCATTAATGGATTTGGCCGTATTGGTCGTCTCGCTTTCCGCTATATGTTTGGTTCAAGTGAATTCGAAATTGTAGCACTTAATGATCTTACAGATCCAAAGACATTAGCTCACCTATTAAAGTATGATTCAGCACAAGGACGTTACAATGGAGAAGTATCAGCCACTGAAACAGGAATTGTGGTTAATGGAAAAGAAATCCGTGTTTATTCCGAAAAGAACCCAGCTGATTTACCTTGGGGTAAATTGGATGTCGATGTTGTTATCGAATGTACTGGATTCTTCGCAGATGCTGTAAAAGCACAAGCACATATTCAAGCTGGTGCACGTAAAGTTATTATTTCTGCTCCTGCAACAGGAGATCTTAAAACTGTTGTATTCAATGTTAACCATGATATTCTTGATGGTTCTGAGACAATTATCTCAGGTGCATCATGTACAACAAACTGCTTAGCTCCAATGGCTAAAGCATTAAATGATTCATTCAAAATCGTATCAGGTAGCATGACTACAATTCATGCTTACACAAATGATCAAAATACATTAGATGCTCCTCACGCGAAGAAAGACTTACGTCGTGCTCGCGCTGCGGCTGCAAACATTGTTCCTAACTCAACAGGTGCTGCAAAAGCAATTGGGTTAGTTATTCCTGAATTAAAAGGTAAACTTGATGGTGGTGCACAACGTGTTCCAGTAATCACAGGTTCAATTACTGAACTAGTTGCTGTTGTTGAAAATGATGTTACTGTTGAATCAGTCAATGCTGCAATGAAAGCTGCTGCTAATGAATCCTTTGGTTATACTGAAGAAGAATTAGTATCAAGTGATATTATTGGATGTGAATTCGGATCACTCTTCGATGCTACTCAAACTAAAGTAATTAACGTTGGTGGAGTTAAACTTGTTAAGGTTGCTGCTTGGTATGATAACGAAGCATCATACACACACCAATTAGTACGCACTGCGAAATTCGTAGCTAGCAAAATCTAAGTTTATGACCGAGTCTTCTCGGTCTTTTTTTTTGTTCTTGAAACACAGGTCTGTGATATACTTGTGTGTGACAAGGAGAATTTTATGCGTCTTTATAACTCATATACTAGCCAAATCGAACCTTTTATACCCCTTAAAGACAATGAGGTCAGCATGTATGTTTGTGGACCAACGGTCTACAATCATGCTCATATAGGGAATGCACGACCAATTGTTGTTTTTGATACTTTAAAAAATATCCTTGAAGAATGCGGTTACCGCGTTCATTTTGTATCTAATTATACGGATGTTGACGACAAGATCATTGTGAAAGCACAAGAAATGAATGTTAGTGAACAGACGATTACGGAAGAATACATCCAGGCCTATGAAAAAGTGCGTGAATCTTTAAATGCATCTCATCCGATTACAGTGAAAGTAACAGATACGATGGATAAGATAATTAACTACATCGAAACGATGGTGCGTGATGATATCGCCTATGTGAATGATCATGATGTCTATTTTAATGTCTCAAAGATTCATTCATATGGACAACTCTCTAATCAAAAGACAGAGGACCTCATAAGTGGAGCTCGTATAGAAAGAAATGAGAAGAAACTTAATCCNNTGTGTTGTGATGATTTTAGATCACTTCAAAGGTAAGATTGATATCCATGGTGGCGGAATGGATTTAAAGTTTCCACATCATGAGAATGAAATTGCTCAATGCTTAGGGACACATGATCATAATCTAGCGAACTTTTGGATACATAATGGTATGTTGAATATAGATGGAGAAAAGATGAGTAAAAGCTTAGGGAATGTCATCTGGGCAAAAGATTATATAGAATTATTTGGAGGTAATGTTGTTCGTTGGTTGTTGATGTTAGCTCATTATCGCTCACCGCTCAATATTTCCCAGGAAACCATAACCCAAGCAAAAAGTGAAATCGAAAAAATCATTACTGTACTCAAACAAGCTAAACTTGTATTTGCAAAGATTAATCGTGAAGAAGCGACACTAACGCCACTCTATGAAACATTTATGCAAGCATGCCAAGATGATATGAATATTAACCTTGCGATGAGTATTGTTCTTGAACAAGTTAAACAACTTAATAGTTCATTAAGACAAAAAGAACTAAACTATAGCGATATTACAAATCATGAAGCGACACTAAGACGAATGATGAAAGTACTTGGAATATCCACACCAAATCCACATCTTTCCACAGAAGAAGTGTCGATAATTCAAGCATGGCATAAAGCCAAAGCAGATAAAGACTTTAGTCTTGCAGATGAACTGAGAAATGAGTTGATCCAACGAGGTCTCATATAATGAGTGTTCCAATTAATGTGTATGCCTATTTAGGAGATGCCTATTTAGCACTAAAAGCAAAAACCTATTTAATCTCACTGGGGATCTATAAAAGCAAAGAGTTATCTAAACAATCAATACAGTTTTTAAGTGCAAAAGCACAAGCAGATTTTATTGTCTATGCTCAGGATCAACCATGGTTTAATGAAACCATGAAAGAGTATTTTTTAAGAGGAAGAAACTATAAAACGGATACGATACCTAAGAATGCAAGTGTCATCACCTATCGATTAGCGACAGGTTGTGAAGCTGTATTTGGGTATTATTATGTCATTGAAGATGAGCAAACACTAAACCAATTATGGGACTATTATAGGACCTATGTACAGGAGAAATATGAAACAATATCTCTACGGTAGAAATCCAGTAAAAGAGCGATTGTCGCAAAAAAAAGTGATTCACACATTATACCTTCAAAAAGGGAGTGACACGTCAAACTTCGAAAAATTAGCAAAAGAGCAGAATGTTCCAGTGGTTATGCTTGATAAAGGTCAAGTTAAAGCACTTGTTGGAGGGGAAGCTAATCATCAAGGGGTTATCGCCCATATTCCTAATTACACATTTAGCTCACTAATCACAGTAATCGAGGATGTTAAAGACAAAGAACACAGTTGTATTATTGTTGCAGATGGCTTAGAGGATCCTCATAACTTAGGGGCAATCTTAAGAATAGCCGATGGAGCAGGCGTTGATGCAGTTATCTTTGGAAAACATCGTTCTGTTAGTCTAACTCCTACTGTAGCTAAAGTTAGTGCAGGAGCAATTGAGTCAGTCAAGATTATCGAAGTGGTTAATATATCACAAACCCTTAAAACATTAAAGGATGCAGGATATTGGATTTATGGCACTGAAGTTAACAATGCAATTGATTACACTAAAGCTTCCTTAAAAGGAAAAGTCGTCATTGTGGTTGGATCTGAAGGCCAAGGAATGTCTCCTCTTGTGAAGAAACATTGTGATGTTTTATTAAGTATTCCAATGCATGGTGTTGTTGATTCACTTAATGTATCAGTGGCATGTGGAATATTAGTGTATGAGGTACTTCGACAACGCTCTTAAGGGTAACCTTAAGGAGAAAAGAATGTCTAATCAGATTAGTGATCATGAGTTAATGTATTTAGTAAGAGAAAATGATGAAGAAGCATGGAGTATGATATTAAAAAGGTATGAGCGACTAATATACATGATTATGCATAAACACATGCATGTCATCAAAACATTAAGAATAGATCAAGATGATGTGTTTCAAGAAGGTAATTTAGGTTTGTATGATGCTATATTGAATTTTCAAGATCATTTATGTATGCCTTTATATCCTTTTGCGAAAGTATGCATTGAGCGTAGAATTCAATCTCTATTTCGTAAACATAGTTCACAGTCATATCAAATCCTTAGAACTGCTTTATCACTTGACCAAGCGATTAATGAAGATGATCAAATGTACTTATGTGATGTGATTCCTTCACCCCCTTCGCTTAAAGAACCTCATCAGTATGTAAACACCTTAATACTAGAAGAAAAAATAGATCATGTATTATCAAAGTGTACATCTCTTGAGCGTGAAATTTTTGATTATCGTATGCAAGGATATCCATATCAATGGATTGCTAAAACGTGTGATATTAAGAGTAAAACAATCGATAATACCATGAGTAAAATAAAGAAAGCCCTACGGCAGGTCATTTGACAGTGTAGGGGGTTTATGATAAAGTAAGTAAGCAATTAGAGAGGGTTTTAACATGCCTGATAAAAATGATAAAGTCATATTAACGTGCAGTGTGTGTTTGAGCCGTAACTACAACACAACTCGTAACAAGACGACACAACCACAACGTTTAACATTGAATAAGTACTGCAAAACATGTGGTCAACATACCGAACACAAAGAAACTAAATAAGGAGTAACAAGTATGCTAAAGTGGTTTTCAATTAGTGGCATCATGACGGAAGCAAAGCGTATCCGTTGGCCAAAGCAAAAAGAATTATTTAAAGATACAACTACCGTTATTGCGGTCGTAACACTATTTGGGGTGTTCTTTGTGTTAGCACAAGTTCTTATCACGTTCTTTGTTACTGCGATTGGAGTATAAAGAATGAGTGAACTAGAAAAACAATGGTATGTCGTCAACACCTATGCAGGGCATGAAAACCGTGTTAAGGAAAACCTAGAAAAACGTATTGAGTCCATGGGACTTGAAGATAACTTATTTCGTATTCTTGTCGCAGAAGTGCTTGAAGTCGAAGTAAAAGCAAATGGAAAAGAAGTTGAAAAAATGAAGAATCTTTTCCCAGGATATCTTTTTGTGGAAATGATTATGACAGATGAAGCTTGGTATAGTGTTCGTAACACTCCAGGGGTCACTGGATTTATTGGATCTTCAGGGGGTGGAGCTAAACCTTTCCCAGTATCTGATATCGAAATGGATGCAATCTTAAGCCGCATTGGAGAGCGTAAACGTATCATTGACTTCACAGTTGGAGATATGGTTCGCATCACGAATGGTCCATTTGCTAATCTTGAAGGAAAAGTCATTGAACTTCGTGAAGCTGAGGAAGTTGCAGTGATTTATACGACAATGTTTAATCAACCGATTAAAACTGAAGTGTCGTATTCTGATTGTTTAAAAGTAATCTAAAGACTATGGGAAACCATAGTTTTTTATTGACAAAAAGACATAAAAGCCGTAAACTTGAATGGCCTATGTAAGTTAGGCTGAAACGTGGGTGAATGCGCAACCATTCGTTAAACCACTGCACATGAAAGAAAAGAGGAATTTAGTGTGAGTAAAAGAGTTGTAAAAGTCGTTAAACTCCAATTCCCAGCTGGTGGAGCCCGTCCGGGTCCTGCTTTAGCCGGTGTTGGTGTAAACATGCCTCAGTTCTGTAGCGCATTTAATGATGCGACACGTGAACGTGTTGGGGATGTTGTCCCTGTAGTTATTACTGCGTTTGAAGATAAATCATTTACCTTCGAACTCAAAACTTCTCCTGCATCAGTATTATTAAAGAAATATGCTGGTGTTAAGAGTGGATCAGATAAAGCTCATATCACAAAAGTGGGCAAAATCACCGTTGACCAACTTCGCGAAATCGCAACATACAAGTTGCCAGATTTAAACGCAAATGATGTTGAAGGTGCCATGAAAATTATTGCAGGAACTGCAAAAAACATGGGTATTGTCATTGAAGGGTTCGGTGAATAATCATGGCTAAATCAGGAAAAAAATATATTGCAGCAGCGGCTAAAATTGAGCGCTTAAAAGCATATCCAGTTGCTGATGCAATCGCATTAGCAAAAGAAGTATCATTTACAAAATTCGATGAAACAATGGAAGTTGCGTTCCGTTTAAATGTAGACCCACGTCATGCTGATCAACAAATTCGTGGTGCGATGGTTCTTCCTCATGGAACAGGCCGTACACAACGTGTCTTAGTGGTCACTCAAGGTGCTAAAGAAAAAGAAGCATTAGATGCTGGCGCTGATTTTGTTGGCGGAAAAGAAATCCTTGAAAAAGTTAAAGGTGGTTGGTTTGATTTTGATGTCATCGTTGCAACTCCAGACATGATGGCTGAACTTGGTAAATTAGGAAAACTCTTAGGTCCTAAAGGACTTATGCCTAACCCTAAAACAGGAACAGTAACTATGGATGTAGCTAATGCTGTTAATGAAATCAAAAAAGGTAAAGTTACTTACCGTGTTGACAAAGAAGGAAATATTCATGTCATCATTGGTAAGAAGTCATTTAAAGACGAAGCATTACTAGAAAACTTCAAAGCAATCTATGATGTTTTACTAAAAGCTAGACCAGCAGTTGTTAAAGGTAACTATGTTAAAAACATTACTTTATCCACAACTATGGGTCCTGGAATCAAAGTAGCAGAATAATTTATAAGCTGTAGAATGAAAATTCTATAGCTTTTTTTATGTCATAAATATAACTTATAGTCTATCAATAAGTCTTATTATTGTTTTGATATAAATCTCACAAATCTGTCATTTTTTTGTTTATTTTATACCTATTTTGCTTTATAGTTAATCGTGGATATAAAAAAAATATCACTATTAAGGAACAATTAGAATAAGAGCAAAAAACACCGAAAGGGTTTGACGCAAAGCTACAGGGTCTTTAAAATGGCAGCCAGCTTCCTATTTAGTTCTTTTTTGATTGCTTTCGTTAAAATTTGGAAGGAAAAACTATGGTATTAAACAATAAACACTTTAAAACCGTTCAAGCGAGTGTTGATGCATTATGGTTAAAACAAAGAGTCATTTCCAATAACATTGCAAATATTGATACTCCTAACTTCAAAGCAAGTGAAGTAAGTTTTAGACATGTACTAAACACTAAAACTAATGATCAAGGAGAAAGAGAAGTTTCTAAAATTCAAATTGATATCACAAAAAATGATTCATTAAGCTTACGTCTCGATGGTAATAATGTTGATCTTGAAAAGGAACAACTAGCACTATGGGAAACTTATGCTCATTATTCCTTTTTAACACAGAATATGTCTAAATCTATTAGTAATCTAAGATACGTTATTAATAACACTGGGAAATAGGGGATACTAATATGTCATTTCTATCTTCATTAAATATTGTAGGTTCTGCTCTCACTGCCCATCGTAAGCGAGTGGATACAATCACTCAAAACTTAGCTAACATTTCGACAACTCGCACTGAGAATGGGGGTCCTTATGTTAGAAAGATGGTTGTTTTAAAGGAAAGCCCATTATCATTTAGAAATGTATTGAATCAAAGTCAGCAATCATCCTTAAATCGTAATAGTCAAGGAGGAGTCATTGTTGATAGTGTCGTAGAATCTGAACACCCATTTATTCCTGTATATAATCCAACTCATCCAGATGCTAACGAAGAAGGCTATGTACTCATGCCTAATGTCAATCGAACTGAAGAACAAATTGATCTAATGGCTGCATCTCGAGCCTACGAAGCAAACTTAACCGCCTTAAATGTCATGAAGTCGATGGCTATGAGAGCGATGGAAATCGGTAAATAGGAGAAACACCAATGTTCATTAAACCAATGATTCCAATCGAATCAATGACAAGTCAAATCAGTCCAGTCAATAAAATTGAAAACCAACCCACAAACAGTTTCACTGATGTCCTAAAGGATGCTATGAACAATGTTACAAAACTTCAAGAAAGTGCTGAAGCAGCGACAGAGCAACTTGCTTTAGGTCAAGTGGATGATATCCATTCCATTATGATTCAAACTGAAAGAGCAGCACTCGCACTTGAACTCACAGTTCAAGTCACTAGTAAAGCTGTAAGTGCATATAATGAGATTATGAGAATGCAAATGTAATTAAAAAATTTATAGAAAGAGAACGTCCATGAATCAGCAACTTACACAATCATTCTCACAATTAAAAGAATTCTACAATAAGCAGTCAAGTAAAACCAAAACTACCATGATTATTACTCTCGTCATGGTCGTTTTAATGTCTATCATCACTCCAATCCTTCTTCGGAGTGCATCAGATCGTGAATATGCAATTTTATACCAAGGACTTAGTGTCTCAGAGCAAACTGAAATTCTTTCAGTCCTTTATGATTTAAGAAAAGAAGTTAGAGTCAGCGATGATGGCACGATTCGTGTTAAATCTGGAGAAGTTAATCTTCTAAAACTACAATTAAGTTCAATGGGTTATCCTCGTAGTTCCTTAAGTTATAATGTTTTTACTAATAATTCAGGTTTTATGACGACTGAGTTAGAGAAAAAACAATATCTTATCATTGATCTACAAAGCCGTCTTGAAGAAACACTTCGTCAAATTGATGGAGTAAGACGTGCGATTGTGACATTAAATATCCCTGATGATTCCAATTACATATGGCAAACCTCAAATAATAAATCAACAGCTTCAGTCTTACTTGATCTTGATGCAAGTCGACGTTTAGAGAATACTCAGGTTCAAGGTATTCGTAATCTAGTTGCATCAGCTGTCCCTATGATGGAAGCCACTAGTGTAGTCGTTGTTGATTCAAGCACTGGGATAGAAATTAGCGCACAAAACACTTCTAGTAATCTTGATGGAAATTTCCTTCAAATTGAATTTGAAACTGCTGTAGAAAAGCGAATTGAGGAAAAGATTCTCAATCTTTTAACAATGCCATATGGTTTAAATAATGTCCGTGTTAGCGCAAGTGTAAAGATCGACTATGACAAAATGATTAGTGAAGAACTCGAATACATCCCTTCAGAAAATGGTCGTGGTGTTTTAGAAAGCCTTGAAGAATGGTATGCGAGAAATGGAAACTCAACAGACAATCCAGCAGGAGAGGATAGTAACACTGATATTCCTGTGTATGTTGAAGGAGAGAATGGTGAAGATATAATTGAGCGTAAAGTTTCTGCTCAATATCTTGTGAGTCAAATAAGACGTCAAATCGAAAAAAACACTGCAACACTAGAAAGTGCTTCAGTATCGGTTGTTATCAATCAAAAAGACATATCAGAAAATGATTTAGAAAATTGGACTAATGTTATCTCAAGAGCGGTCGATATAAATAATGAGGATATTAAAGTCTTTAATATCTATCGTGAACAAGAAACCATTGTTCCTGTAGGCCCTGGTTTTAACCTTTTTGATTATATAGAGATTATTCTTATTGTGGGAGGAGTACTCCTTCTACTAATTGTAGGTCTTTTCATTCTACTTTTTACAAAGTCTAAGAAAAGAAAACAACGTGAATTAATCTCAAATTTAAATCATCAAAATAATCTTTCAACACAACCAGAGATGGTCAATGTTGATCCAGGTAAGGCAACACTCTCAAAACTACAAGACTTCACTAAAGATAATCCGGAAATTACGGCTAATCTTTTACGTGATATGTTGAAGGAAGATGAATAAGATGGCCAATACTAAACTAAACACTACTCAAAAGGTAGCAGCACTATTAATTTCACTAGGACCTGAGCGCGCAGCTAAGGTCTTTAGGCATTTATCAGAACAGGAAATTGAGAAGGTAACTGTAGAGATAACTAAACTTCAAAAAGTAGATCATGAAGACATGGATGAGATACTAAAAGACTTTTATGGAATGTGTGTCACACGAAAAGCAGTAACTGAGGGTGGGTTAACCCAAGCTAAAGAAATCTTAGATGTTGCCTTTGGTCCTCAACTCTCTTCCTCTTATATTGATCGAGCTTCACGCTCACTTCGTGTACGTGTCTTTGATTTCTTAAGGAGTGTGGACTCCAAAAACCTTCTTGCTGTATTAACTAATGAACATCCTCAAACCATAGCTATTGTCTTATCCTATACCAACTCAAGTGTATCACCTCAAATTGTTTCAGAGTTACCTCAAGACATTCAAGCCGATGTTGTACGACGCATTGCACAACTCGATCGACCTCATCCCGATTACTTAAAGGTTGTTGAGCGAACCCTCTCTAATAAACTATCCCTTATGGTGACAGTGGATTATCAAGAAATTGGTGGTATTAACTACGTCGCAAGTATTATGAATAAAGTTGAACGCAATATTGAAAAACATGTCTTTGATGAATTAAAGAATGTTCATCCAGAGCTTGTTAATGAGATTCGTAAACAAATGTTTGTGTTTGAAGATATTGTTACTCTCGATGATGTATCAATTCAACTCTTCATTCGTGAAGTTGATTCTAAAGACCTTGCCATTTCACTTAAGGTTGCAAATCGTGAAGTTAGTGATGCAATCTTCAGAAATATGTCAACCCGTATGCAAGAAACCATTCAATCAGATATGGAATATCTCAAGAACTTAAGAATGAGTGATGTGAATAAAGCACAACAACGTATTGTGGCAGCTATTCGTAAGTTAGAAGAAGAAGGACAAATTGTTATATCTAAGGGAGGTCAGGACGATGTCATTATCTAAAGTGTACAAGAATTCATCTAAGATGGTATTCCAAGATGTGGTATCAATTCATTCAACCCAAGAGATTGAACCAATTCCCTTAGATCATGTCATGAGTCATCATGATGTTGATCTCAATTATCAAACGATAAATAGAGATGAAGATACATTACTAACAGATAGTTTAATCCCAATTCAGTCCTTAAAAACAGAAGAAGAGATTCAATTAGAAATTGCCTTGAAAGTAGAAGAAGCCGTTGAGAAAGCACGACAAGAAGCCTTTAATCTAGCCTATGAAGAACACAAATATGAACTTAAAAATCAACTTAAGGATCGACTTCAAAGCTTTGATAAAAATGTGAACTTACTTCTTAATGAAAGCAAGACAATGAATGAAAGATTTAATGAAGCCCTACGGGATGAAACCATTAAGTTATCACTTGCTATAACTCAAAAAGTGCTTCACCAGCAAATATCACAGGATTCTTCCATTCTTAGAGAACTCATTCTCAATGAAATTCAACAAGAATCTAGACTTAACATTCATTCAATTGAAATATCACGCCATGCCCTTCAACTCATTGATAGTCTTGAATTTGAACTAAAGAACCAAGGCATATCAATCATTAGTGTAGATCAACCCATTGACCATATCAATATCGTTGGGGACTATGGTCACTATGATATTTCAATCAATACTCAATTCAAGGAAATTAGAAAGACACTTCATCAATGGCTGAAGTAAATCTAGAGTCAATTCATCAAACCATTGCATCTCAAAAAGTAGGCGTCTATTGTGGTAAGATTACCCGCATTGTTGGAAATAAGATTGAATCTAATGGACCATTAAGTAAGATTGGTGATTTATGTGAGATTGCAACCTTCAACAATCAACATGTACTAGCTGAAGTCATTGGTATTGAAGATGAAAAAGTCTACATGATGCCCTTTGATGATATTGATGGTATTGGTCATGGAAGTATTGTTACTAACTTAAATCAACAACTTACTATTAGTTGTAGCGAACATATGATAGGACGCATTATTGATCCTTTAGGACATCCGATTGATGAAAAAGGGCCTATTCCTTCCACCACAAAGTATGGAGTGAGAGGAACCCGCTATAATCCTATCAATCGTCCTAGAATTGATGAACCACTCACTATGGGTGTTAAAGCTATTGATGGATTATTAACCATTGGTCAAGGTCAAAGAATGGGGATATTTGCAGGGAGTGGGGTTGGTAAATCAACACTTCTTGGGATGATTGCACGTAATGTGAAAGCTGACATTAATGTTATTGCTTTAGTGGGAGAGCGTGGGCGTGAAGTAAACGAGTTTATTCAAAAAGATTTAGGAGAAGAAGGACTTAAACGATCGATTCTAGTGATTGCGACATCCGATCAATCCGCCATTATGAGAAGTAAATGTGCTCTCACTGCGACTACTATTGCTGAATACTTTAAAGATCAAGGCATGAATGTACTACTTATGATGGATTCACTAACACGCTTTGCCATGGCTCAAAGAGAAATTGGTTTAAGTGTTGGTGAAGCCCCAATCGCTAGAGGATATACTCCTTCAATCTATTCAGAACTACCTAAACTCTTAGAAAGAGCCGGAAAGTTTAAAGAAGGAACGATTACAGGATTATACACCGTTTTAGTTGAAGGGGATGACACGAATGAACCGATCAGTGATACTGTTCGTGGAATCTTAGATGGACATATTGTATTAAGCCGAGCCATCGCAATGAAGAATCATTATCCAGCCATTGATGTACTCTCAAGTATCTCACGGTTAATGAATGATATTACGGATTCTTCATTTCAAGCAAAAGCAAGCTTAATTCGTCAATGGCTAGCCATTGTGAAGGAGAATGAAGATTTAGTTTCTATTGGGGCTTATAAACCAGGAAGTAATCCTGCATTAGATGAAGCACTGAAGAGAATGAAACAAGTTCAAGGTTTCTTAACTCAAGGTATTAATGATCACTTTGATTTTGAAACAACACATCGTATTCTCACTGATATTACACGCTCATGAAGAAATTCAAGTTTGAACTTGAGAAAGTACTCAATATTCGTCAAAAAGAATTGGATAGTATTTCTCAAGAAGTGGCTGATTGCTTATACAAAGTTAAGTTAAAAGAGAACGAAGTAAATATCCTTACCCAAGAATTAGTAATGATTCAAGATGAGCGAGCAACAAAACTCTCATTCACACTCTCTAGTAAAGAACTTAAACAAATGATATTCAAAGAAGAAAGTGTGCAGTTGAAACTTGAGACGACAACACATGAACTCAATGAACTTCATGAGCAATCAAAACGATTACTCATTAAACGCCAAAACAAGAAAATTGAAGTCAATAGTCTTGAGAAACTTAGAGAGCGACAAAAAAATGAGTATGATTTAAATGCTTCTAAACAAGAAGAAGCATTCATTGAGTCTTTATGGAATATGAAGGAAGGCTCAAAACAGTAAGTTGTGTCCCTGGGAAACCAGTTAAATATAGAACACATAGAAAGGAGGTCAAATATGGAAATTATGAATACGATGTTTAAAGGAATAAGTAATACATCAAGTCCACCAAACAAAGAAGTTCAAGTTGAACATGATGAAGCATTTTGGTCAATGTTGATGGCACAAATGATGCCAATGACACAAACTAGTTCTGACATTCAACCGATGATTGTTCAAGAGCAAAGTGAATCAGTCTTGAGTATAACCCTTGAAGGAAATAGCAAGATTAATACTGAGTTCATTGAACCCATTACTGTGCCAATGCTGTTTCAAACATTGAATTCAAATCATGAAAATCAAACAGTGATTGAGTTGGCTCAACCCATTGAAGAAAACTTAAATCCAGTCAATCTTGATGTGAATATTCAACTCAATCATCAAGACAATGGACAAGTGAGACTTAGTGAAGTACAACCCTTAGAACATCAAACCCGTCCAATAAACAGTGACATTATGAATCAATTGAATCAGTCAGAATCAGTCTTATCTTCATTAAAAGAAATTGAAGTAAAACCTGGGTTTGAACATAAAGTGATTCGAGAAAAATCAGTGATGAATATTCCTGTGGAAATTCAACTTCAAGAAGAAACTAAACCAGCACAAGATTTTAGAAATGTCATTTCAAAGATGATGGTCGAGAAGAGCATGACACAAACAGATGTTTCTTCAAAAGTAGTTAAGGCTAGTGAATTTGAAAAAAAGATAGTTCAATCAGACACAAAAGATCCTAGTCAAGTGGTCGAAATCAAGATGGTTCAAATAGAACCTGTTGTGAAAAACTCAACCAGTGAAATCAAATCAGTTGATCTAAGAAGTCTTAATGAGCTTGAGTTAAATCAAACGATAAAACAGATGATTCACTCAGATAAGAAGGAAATGATTATTAAGCTCAAACCAGAAGGAATTGGTGAAATTGTCATTAAGTTATCTTCAGATAACAAAGTCGACATTAAGTTCAATGTGATTAATGCAGAAGTATTAAGTTCACTTGAAAAACAACTCCCTCATTTACACGTTAGTCTAAAAGACTATAACGTCATGATTGAGACATCGCTTAACTTTAATCATCAGCAAAAAGAGCATCAACGTGAACATTCATCTACAAAACATCATCATTCAATCCTGAATCATGACGTTGAAACAAGTGTCATCAAACAACCCACACTGTCAAACATGAATGCCATCAATCGATATGCTTAGAAAGGAGAATCAATGAATATAAACAATTTTGGGAATAACGGTGTCAATGCCACCAACAATCAGTCTTGGTTTGAAAACAAGGATAAGAATGAAGTATCCATGGATAGTTTCTTACAACTCATGATTGCCCAACTTAAGAACCAAGATTTCAACAATCCTGTAGATGATACTCAATATGTGACGCAATTAGCTCAGTTTACAACACTCAAAGCCATGCAAGAGTTAACACAATACTCAAAAACAGCATATGCAGCATCCTTAGTAGGCAAAGAAGTAACTGCCTCAAAGATGAGTATTGGAGGAAACTTAAAAACAGTATCAGGTGTAGTCACAAAACTAAGTCTTGTAAACAATGAGTTTGGAGTCTTTATTGGAGAAGAAATGTATACCCTAGAACAGATTATGGAAATTAAACCTGCACAGTAGGAAGGAGAGTCAAGATGAGTGATTTAATGAACAAAATTAAATTAAGTTCAATTCAAGTCAATACCGACATAAGAAAAAACAATCCTCCAACTACTACTTCAAGTGATCGTTCCCAATTTGCGGACATCATGAGTGAAAAAATTAGAACAAGCAGTGAAATCGAATTTTCAAAACATGCTTTATCACGTGTTGTATCTCGAGATGTGGATTTAACATCACAACAGATCGAACGTCTAAATCATGGAGCTCACCTTGCTCGTAGTAAAGGATTAAACAATTCTTTAATACTTGTTGATCAAATCGCTTTTGTGGTCAATCTTAATCAAAATAAAGTTATCACCACCATTAATGATCAAGGACTTAAAGACAATGTATTTACAAATATCGATGGAGCCGTCATCGTTTAGCTGGACATTTAGATGAAGCTAAAAAATTGTAGTTTATCCGTTTGATAAACACAGCGCCACACCCACAAGAAAGAGGACATTTAAATGTTACGTTCAATGTATTCTGGTGTTTCAGGAATGAAATCCCACCAAACCAAAATGGATGTTATTGGTAATAACATCGCCAACGTTAATACTTATGGTTTTAAATCAAGTCGTACGACTTTTTCAGAAGTATACTATCAAACTTTAAGATCAGCTTCCAATGCAACCGCAAACCAAGGAGGACGCAATGCTAACCAAATTGGTTATGGTGTTGGAGTTGCTTCAGTGGATGTTCAACACACTCGCTCAGGTTTTCAAATGACAGATAACGGTATGGATTTAGCTATTGCTGGAGAAGGTTTCTTCCAAGTTCAAGATACTGATGGGAATGTGTTCTATACTCGTGCAGGGATGATTCGTATTGATTCTATTGGTAATCTAGTTGATCAAAACGGCAACTTTGTTTTAGGAGTTACTGGAGATCCTTTAGGAAAAAATGCAAGTGGAGAAAAGATTCAATTCTCAATTCCATCATTGACCCCAGTCAATGCATCTATTACAGAGTTTATTTCTAATAAAGCATTCACAATCAAAGCATCAAACCCAACGAAAGATGGGAATGTCTCATTTAACTTTTCAAGTGTGAGCGATTTACCATTAGGGCAAAAAGCCGTTGCTCGTGTAGCATCCAATGGGATTGCGATTACATTCAATGAAAATGAATCTTTTAATAGCTTAGCAGAACTTAACAATGCGATTAACCTTGCGGTCATTGAAGCTAATGGTGGGAAAGAACATCCTGCAGGTAACTTTGCCATTGAATTAACAAGTGGAACACCAATCACATGGCCAATTAATGGTAAAGAAATTGTGAATACTAACTTTGCTCCAATCTTGGGAAGTGTTAATTTACATCCAAGCATGTCAGCTTTAGGATTTTCCTTCAGTAGCGCATCAAGTCAGTTTTCTGGAATGGGTGATGTAGCAATGAATGTTACTCATCAAGCAACACCTGAATCATTCTTAGTATCACTAGACATTAA
>DITO01000190.1:39604-42450 GCA_002422065.1 Erysipelotrichaceae bacterium UBA6182
TAGGATTTGGTTCTAAGACCTTCACTTTAACTGGTGGTGTTGCTGGTGGTGAGCAAAGTGTATCTGACTTAATTAATATTGGGATCGGAGGTGATGGTGTTATCTCAGGGATTCATTCTCAATTAGGATTAATCGCCTTAGGTCGTATCGATATTGCAACCTTTGAAAATCCTCAAGGATTAACTCAAGTAGGGAATTCATACTTCTCAGTTTCTGCTAACTCAGGCCAAGCTAAAGTATCTCAAGCAGGTCTTAATGGTGCAGGAGGATTACAAGCAGGAGCATTAGAAATGTCAAACGTTGATCTTTCAAGAGAATTTGCTGACATGATTACAACTCAACGTGGTTTCCAAGCAAGTTCACGATTGATTACAGTATCTGATGAAATCTTAAATGAATTAGTGAATTTAAAACGCTAATAAGGAGATAGAATGATCATATTAACTCGATTAAATGGAGTGAAATTTGCGCTCAATGAAGAACTGATTGAAGTTATTCAAGAGAATCCAGATACAACTGTTGTCTTAAGAAATGGAAATATCTACATCGTGAATGAAAGCATGAACGAGGTTATCTCAGCGTGTATTGAATATAAGAAATCAATTCAGAAATAACAGTTCATGAATTTGAGAGGTGAAAAATGGACATACTAAGTATATTAGGCTTAGTACTAGCCGTATTATTAATGCTATTTGGGGTAACATTTAGCGATGATCTTGGTTTTGTGTTTGGTAATTTAACGAACTTCGTAAACTATCCGAGCTTAGCCATTACTGTAGGAGGAACATTTGCTGTTCTAATGATCTCCTATTCTTTAAGTAACTTTAAGAATATCCCAAGTCATATGAAAATCATCTTTGTACCCTTTAAGTATGATCAGATGTCATATATTTCTTCCATTGTAGAATTTGCAAAGGAAGCACGTATTAAGGGGCTTCTTTCTTTAGAAGCTAAACTTGCAGATGTAAAAGATGAATTCTTAAGAAAAAGTTTAATGTTGGTTGTTGACTCGATTGATGCAGAAAAAGTAAATCAAATACTTGAGACTGAACTGCAGTATGTAGAAGAGCGACATATGAATGATATTGATTTCTACAATAAAGGGGCAGCCTTTGCCCCTGCCTTTGGAATGATTGGGACACTCATTGGACTTGTGAATATGCTTCAGTCAATGAGTGATCCTGATGCAATTGGACCTGCCATGGCGGTTGCTCTTCTTACCACACTCTATGGTTCAATGCTAGCAAATATCTTCTTTATGCCGATAGCGAATAAATTAAAACTTCGTCATGAAGAAGAAATGGGTTGTAAGATCATTGTTGCTGAAGGAGTTAAAGCTATTCAAGCAGGAGAAAATCCACGGTTTATTGAAGAAAAGTTATTACTTCTTATTCAATCAAAGAAAAGAAGTAAAAAACCAAAAGCAGCTAAAAAAGAGAATGAAGCCGAGAAAGCTCTTAGTACTGGGAAAGTTGTAGGTTAGAATGAGACGCAAAAAAACGTTAGCTTCTGTCAGTAATGAATGGATGAATACTTATGCGGATATGGTGACTTTGTTACTATGTTTCTTTATTCTCTTATTTACGATGTCAACCATTGAGCAAGAAAAATGGGCAGCACTAATAAAATCCTTTCAAAACAACGGGGATAGTTCACAAGTTGTTGTTGTTCCTGGAGAAGATGACGATGATGAAGCGGGAAATGAAAAAGATGATACTGAGTTCTTGTTGTTAAAGGAGCAAATAGAAAAGTTTATTGAGGAAAGTGAATTCAGTGCCGATGTCGAAATTGGTGGTGATGAGTCAGTCATTTTTATACGCCTTAATAACAACTTATTGTTTGGTGGTAATAGTGCAGTTCTTAGAACAAACACCATTCAGTTTCTTGATGGTTTAGGAGATACGATAAAAAGACAAGAGAAGTTTGTTTCTCAAGTTCGTGTTAATGGCCATACCGCAACCATACCTCCAAGACCAAACGATATAGTATCTGATCGAGTATTGTCTACTCAAAGGGCAAATGCAGTGTTGATGTATTTTGAAGATGAAAAGAAAATAGAAGCTAAAAAGTTAATTGCAATGGGATTTGGTAAAAACTATCCCATTGCTTCTAATGATAATGAAGATGGACGATCATTAAATCGAAGAGTAGAGATATTAATCCTAGCCATTAATTTTGAGAAATCGGATGATGTGAATCTGATTAAAATATTGACTGGAGTATTTGACGCGGAATTGTATAACCAACTATTGAACAGGAGCGTAACAGAGTGAACATAAACATTTTGGATAATACCAAC
The DNA here is from genome assembly GCA_002422065.1 of Erysipelotrichaceae bacterium UBA6182. GTDB lineage: Bacteria > Bacillota_I > Bacilli_A > Erysipelotrichales > Erysipelotrichaceae > UBA6182. The sequence continues at coordinate 41,904 of DITO01000190.1, forward strand.
ATTAAATTGAGCCTTTCCAATTTGGAAACACTTCGTTATTGGACTCATGTTCTTATAACAACGCTTTATGAAAAAAGTGGACTTGAGATTTCAATTGAAGAATGCTCAATTACAACGAAAGAAGATAACGCAAGATTTGATCATTATGACTATGCAGTGTATAGCAGCATTGAAACCAACACTAGTGTTTGGTTGTTGAACCAAAATATTATCCTTCATTTAGGAAAAGAAGTGATGGCGAAAGATCAGGATGTTATCTTTGATGACATGATCTTATCTGTCGCAAGTGTTAATCTTAATGAACTGCTTCAACGTGTCTTTAATACTTCAAACCTAAAAATAGCAAGCATCGATCATGAAGCAATTCAAACAAAAACGAATCAGATTCTCATCGAGTTTAAGTTTCGTGAAAAGCTACAACTACATAGCATCGTTGGTTTAATGAGCTTAAATACCCTTTTAAATTTCTTGAATCAAAATGCGCATGTGAACACACGTAATTTAGACTTAATGCTTGGGGTGCCATTTCTAACTACAGTAGAACTTG
>DITO01000279.1 GCA_002422065.1 Erysipelotrichaceae bacterium UBA6182
AACAATATCCTTAATCTAACTTATCAATGAAATCTTTCTTAATCATCCATAGTCCAAATAGGAAAGAGAGTGTAGTTAAGGTATACACCACAACTTTCCCAAAGATGAGTGAATACTCAAATTCAAAGAACAACGAAATCATTAAAGGCGTAATCATCATAAAACCTATCCAAATCAATTTAATCATTTTTAAGTTCCCTCCACAATCTTAGGAAATTATACCAAAAAAAACAACCATAGAAACCTATGATTGTTTATTACTAACTATTTACTAACTATTTACCCAATAACTTGAACATATTTCGTTTATAAACTTCTACACCAGGCTGATCAAATGGATTAACATCATCCATATAGACACTCATGGCTACTGCTTTAAAGTAAAAGTAAATGAGGTATCCAAAGGTATAAGCATCATGTTTAGGAATATCGATAATGATATTAGGGACATTACCTTCATTAACATGGGCAGAAAGTGTTCCTAATAAAGCTTGTTGGTTCACCCAATGTAAGGATTTACCTCCAAGATAATTGATTTGATCAGTATCATTCTCACTTGTAAGGACAACTCCATCAAGTAGAACTTCATTAACACGAAGTACTGATTCAAAGAAAATCTTTTTGCCTTCTTGAATAAATTGTCCCATAGAATGAAGGTCAGTTGAATTAACCACTGAGGCAGGAAATAATCCCTTACCTTCTTTGCCTTCTGATTCACCAAAAAGTTGTTTCCACCATTCAGCTAACATCCCAAAGTGGCTTTCATAAGAGACCATAATCTCGACCGATTTCCCACTAGCTTCAAGAAGTTTACGGGCAACGGCATATTGATAGGCAGGATTTAGTGCTAAATCCTCTGTGTTTAAGTCATGATAAGCATCAAGAGAACCTTTCATTAAAGCTCTAATATCTACCCCTGCTGCCGCTATAGGAAGTAATCCAACTGAAGTGAAGACAGAATAACGGCCTCCAACATCATCAGGTATCGTGAACGTTTCATATCCCATATCATTAGAAAGCTGTTTGAGGGTTCCACGTGCTTTATCGGTCGTTGCAAAGATACGATTCTTCGCATCATCTCCATACCATTCTTGCATCTTTAAGCGAATCATTCTGAAAGCTAATGCTGTTTCAGTCGTAGTTCCAGATTTAGAAATAACATTGACATAGACTGATTTTCCTTCGATATTACTTAGGATTTGAAGTAATGCTGTTGATGAGAATGTATTTCCAACATAATAGATTTTTGGAGAGCTTTCATCATAAAGTCCTTTCACAAACTCAATGGCTGCTCTTGCTCCTAAATAAGAACCTCCAACGCCAATAACAAGCAAAACATCCGCATCACTTCGAATTTTTTCTGCTGCTTTAATGACTCTTTCAAACTCTTCAGTATCATAGTTAACCGGCCAATCAACCCAACCAAGATAATCACTTCCTTTATAAGTCTTTTCATGAATCCATGAATGAATGCGTGAAACATCATTTTGCTTATCAAAAATCGAGGATGCTAATTTTGCGTGACTTAAATCAATTTTAATCATGGTATTTCCCTTTCCAACTTTGAATCCATTCAGGTAGTTTCTCCGCTAATGATTTAAAACCAATATTACCTTGAGGTAAACGTTGATTTAAATCACGCGCTCTAAATCTTCTTAAAGGTCTTTGGTATACAGCTTTAAGCGACAATTTTAGTTGACGACCATCCTCTGACACTTCTAACACTTTAAGATATACTTGATCATTGACTTGAACATATAAACTTATGTCCTTTACAAAGTAATCACTCATTTCTGAAATATGGATGAGTCCTGACGTTTGCTCATCAATCTCAACAAACGCACCATAGGGTTGAATACCACTAACACGACCCACCACAACTTGACCTACTTTAATCATAAAACTACCTCATGTTCATGGACATTATAACACACTCACTTTATGCTTTGTGCTATAATAACGATGATTAGGAGGTGTCTCATGAGAGAACAATATATCGATCAGATTGCAGATACCATCGAAAAGATTCGACCTTATATTCAACGTGATGGTGGAGATGTTGAATTTGTGGATGTTAATGATGAAGGTGTTGTCACCTTACGCTTGCTTGGAGCATGTGTAGGCTGTGGTGCCACTGACACAACATATAAAATGGGTGTAGAAGCCATTCTCACCGATGAAATCCCATTCGTAACTGAGGTTGTGCTTGTCGAGGACTGAGTCTAAAAGCGTTTAATCAAAAATTAAACGCTTTTTTTGTGCGAAAGGTCTTGCAATTATTTTGATGATAATCTAAAATACATCCATATTATGCAAAGGATGAATAAATTATGCACAAATCAAGTATTGATGCTTTCGGAAAGAATTTATGTCACAACAAAGTATTAAAGGATCGCTTACCTAGTCCAATTTATGAACAATGGAAAGAAGCTCTTGCTCATGAGATCTCTCTAGAACCTGCAGTCGCTGATGCTGTTGCTCATGTTATGAAAACTTGGGCGATCGAAAATGGAGCAACTCACTATTCTCACTGGTTCCAACCAATGACAGGTAACACAGCTGAAAAGCATGATGCCTTCTTAGAATCCAACGACAATGGTGTTCCAATTACTCGTTTTTCTGGAAAAGCACTGATTAAGGGTGAAGCAGATGGTTCATCTTTCCCAAGTGGTGGACTACGTGCTACCTTTGAAGCTCGCGGATATACATACTGGGATATTACCTCTCCTGCATTTATTCGTGGTCATGTATTATGTATCCCAAGTGTTTTCGTTTCATTTAATGGTGAGGCATTAGATAAGAAGACTCCAATTCTTCGATCAATGCGAGCATTATCTAAAGAGGCAACTCGTGTTCTTCATCTACTCGGTGATAAGGATGTAAAAAGTGTTACACCTACTTTAGGACAAGAACAAGAATACTTCTTAGTGGATGCTGACTTATTTAAAAAACGTCTTGATTTAAAACTCACAGGACGTACATTAATTGGTCATGCTCCCGCAAAAGGACAAGACTCAGAAGACCATTACTTTGGTTCTATTCCAGAAAAAGTGACCGCATTTATGGAAGATGTGAATGAAGCTTGTTGGGAACTTGGGATTTACTCAAAAGTAGAACACAATGAAGTTGCTTTTAATCAATTTGAGATTGTTCCTATTTACGCACCAAC
>DITO01000204.1 GCA_002422065.1 Erysipelotrichaceae bacterium UBA6182
CAAACTCCATTCCTGTAGGTGCTATAGGGTTCTGTTGATATACACAAGACCATAAATAAGGGTCTGTATCTTCTCTCAACGATAACGCTTCCTTAGTCGACATAACACTTTCACATGTTGATTCATCGTTCTCATCTAATAAAGGTACTCGAATGAATACTGCGTGACCATCTTCACATTCCCACACATACTTGAATCGCTTACTAGGTATAACCTTGCTTCTTGAACCTTCTTTTTCTGTAATGCGATTTAGAATATCTTTTGGTGACCACATTGTTCCACCAAATATATACTTGACACTATCATTATCTCGTCTATTAAACCACTCCGTTACATACTTTTCCCAATACTTCATATGCAGTGCATCATCGTGAGCTTCATCTCTACCTTTAGTCATATCATCGAATATAATCGCTCTATTAGCTCTTACACCTGTTGTACCGCCATCTCTAGTGCGTACATAGTGTGATACAAGTACATCTGCATTCTTTAATTTCCAACCATCATCTTTTTCTCTATCAAATGGCTTGTTGCGATATATCTTAAATTCAGGGAAAACATCACTATATAAATCACTCGATACTAAATCTTTAACAGACCTAGAGAATCCGTTAAGTAAATCCTCTGAATATGACATTCTTAATACAGAATTATTTATATCTAATCCATAAAGCCAAGCGGAGTAATAATTCATTAGAAAGCTCTTACCCATGCTCGGTGCGAGTGAGAAAACCATATATTTTAGTTTATCATCAAATGTTAATTTATTTAAATAGAACACAACTGAACTTAGTACATTTCTACGATTAAAGTAAACTTTATTATCACTAGGTCTATCCCATTCCATATACTCGATAAAGTGAGATAAACTTCTTCTACCACAAAATGCGTATGTAATTCTGTATATTTGATACACATTCAATATCTTATTTTCATCAATCTTAGGGCTAACTAACATCTTATCAAGTATGGGTAATGTGTGTGTTATCGCATATCTTACTGCCCATTGTTTATCATCTTCTTCTTTAGAATTATCAAAAAGCTCAATCAAAAGTTGTGATTGAGTTCTGATTACTTCTATGCTAGTATCTAAATCCATATTCTTAATGTTCTTCTTATCAAAAAGTTCACTAATTTGTTGGATTGCTTCTTTTAATTGTTCATTCATCTTAAATAAAATTGTGCCTTCAAATTATCTTTCTCACTCCACAAGTAAGCTATCGTTGCTTTGTAAGATTTCCAACCATTCTCAAACTCATATAAGTCTTGAACTTTAGATGTAGGATTGGTTCTTTGAATGATACCACCTTTTTCAGCAGTTACACGTTCTTGATGTTCGTGTCCACTGTGTTGCTCTACATAATTAGCTTTACCCCATAATTCACGTTGCTCAACTTGAATCCAATTAAATAGTTGGTCTTTTTTCATTTCACCGTGATGTAATCCTACTAAATTTCCTTTATAGAAGAACGCTTTTCGTTGAATGGGTCTAACATCAAACTTGATGTGGCTATAATTCTTGTAAATGAATGGTAATGCTTGAAATATAGTGTATTCTACTAGTCTTGAGTGATTTCCTTCAATCCAAATGACTTCAGTATCACAAATTGCTAGGTTTTCAATCATAAACATCACGATTTCCATAGACTTGTTTACAATCTTCTTAGGTCTAGTGTCTGTGTCTACTCTAGTTCCCCTAGTTGTAGTGCTATCCATCGTATCAATGTGTAAAAAGTCACCTAGAAAGCAAATATACAACTTCTCAATAGGATAAATTTCCATAATTGAGCGAATTTCTTGAATATTATTGATAATTTTAGCAAAAGCAATCTTATAATCGTTATCTTCACCAACTTCACCGTGCCAAGATAAGCTACCAATATGCACATCTGCAAAAGCAACTTCTAAAGCATATCCTTCTTCGCCGACAATCTTATTTAACTTAAATTCAAACTCTCTAGGCTTAGCATATTCACGCACTAAGCAAACAATATCTTCCTTAGTAAGTTCATCACTAACTTTAGGTTTAACTTTAATCTTAGATTGATATAATCCATTACCCCAAAAGTTGTTTGTAGCACCTAGTAATTCAAATTCATCTGCATTAAATCCGTGAGCTAACATCAAGTTTCTAGGATTCTTTAAATCTTCTTGACTTAAAGCAATCATTCGTTCACTTGACTGTAAACCTTCGCCCGTCATTTCATATCTAACATAATCTTCTTTAGAAATAGCTAATTTATCTCCATTATCAATATTCTTACTAGACCTTTGAAACATCTTCTTACACGCATTAGGTGTCTTAACAATGCCATATCTTAGCCCTAATAGCTTAGAAACGCTATTCCAATCGTTATTACCATTATTACCTAATCTAACTTCTTCTGCTAGAGCTAATATAAGCTCATTTTCTTTTAACAAAACATTATCCCCTTTCGATAATTATTGTGAGTATAGGCATAGGGTAAAGGAGAGTTAAATCCCCACACCTACACTCTAACTCATTTTCACATATAACATTCTAATATTACAATATTATTTACATTATTGAGAATCTAAATATCAATTAAATTTGGTTGCTTTATGTAATAGCAACTAAAATTGGTTTACTTTCATTCCACTAAAACTTTCTCGAAGAAGTTCGTATCAAATGGCATTTCGT
>DITO01000230.1 GCA_002422065.1 Erysipelotrichaceae bacterium UBA6182
TGTGTAGGGACAAAGTACGGTGTCGACCTATTTTTAAATAGACCTTCTGGTAAGTATTCAGTAATACCTACTTCTTCACTAGCTAATTTATAGCGTTTTGTATCAATGTGTAACCGACCATTTTTTGGATGTATACCCCAATACTTTAGGTCATCTTTAGATTCAATTTTAGAGTAGTCGAATCTTTCTACTTTGTGTGTTGATTTCATATAATCGCTCCTTTCAACAACCCTTTGTGAATTGAGCAAAAACAAAATGATGCGAGAATTAACACCACTCCTTTACTTGTTGACCTAACAACTCAGTAAACATAGGCGTCGCAATTACCGTTCTATCGTAACTGCTCCTAATTCCCACATCAATATTTTATCATATGATACATCTAAAAAGACTTCAAATTTCCATTTGCATCAAACTTTATATTAGTTTTCTTGAATCTACCATGTTCTTTATTATGACAATCCTTGCATAGAGCTATAAGATTCTTCATATTCAATGCTATCATTGGATTCGTTAAGTTGGACTCACTCAACACAATAATATGATGAACTTCTTCTGCAACATTGCCACATTTTTCACATCGATAATTGGCTTCAAGCATCTTCAATTTGCGAACATTCTTCCATTCTTTGGAATCGTAAAATGGCTTAATTGATTTTGATGACATTAGCTTCTTTCTTTATATCTTTAATTAATTCATCACTGATGGATTCCCATGGATAACTTAAGTATCCAAAATGACCATATTCAGCAAGCGATTGGTAAGTCTGTTGTTTGAGTTTGAGTTCTTTGATAATGTTTGATGGGGAAAAGTCGAAAATCCGATTTACTATAGTTCTTAAATGATTATTGCTAATGAAACTTCCTCTTGCTTTAACATCAATAGACACAGGAAATGGAACACCAATTGCATATGCAACTGATACTTCACAAGCATTTGCTAATCCACTCTTTACGATTGCTTTGGCAATGTATCGGCAATAATAAGCACCACTTCTATCTACTTTTGTATAATCTTTTCCAGAGAAAGCACCTCCACCATGTGGAACGATTGTCCCATAGGTATCGACTTGTAGTTTTCTACCTGTAACCCCACTATCTGCGTGTGAGCCACCTTTAACAAATTCACCAGTAGGGTTAATTAGTATCAGTGTATTAATATCTACCAAGTCTGATGGCAATACTTCTTCAACGACATAGTGAATGTATTTTTCATAGACATTTCTTTCAACTCCTGGTTTCGTTTGAGCACTTACAACAACTGTGGATATATGCTTTGGCTTGTCCTTTTCATAAACGATACTAACTTGACACTTACCATCTAAACCAAACACATCTGGATTTTCTCTGTTGACAATATCCATGTTTCTAGCGATGTTTCTAGCCAAAACATATGTTAGTGGTAGAAACTCTTTCGTTTCATTTGTCGCATATCCATACATAATTCCTTGGTCACCAGCTCCAAGTTTATCTACACCACGGCTGATATCTTTTGATTGTTCAGAAACTTTGATGAGAACTTCAAACTCATTTTCATTCAAGCCTACTTGATGTAAAACTTCTCTTGCAGTTACTTCATAGTCGATTTTATTGATAGAAGTAACTTCTCCAGCAACTACTAATAAATTGTCTTTAATCAAACATTCAATCGCAACCCTTGAATCCTTGTCTTTAAGTAACAATGCATCCAGGATGCCATCAGACACTTGATCACAAATTTTATCAGGATGTGCTCTAAATACAGCTTCGCTTGTACTAATTCTCATATTCTTCTCCATTTTCATTAAATATTTCTATATCTATTAGTGGTATTCTTTGCCCATCACGTATGAGGTAACAATCTTCGATATTTCCACCATCTGACAAGTAGCGTTTAACGATGACATCCACATAGATTCTTGAAAGTTCCATTAGGTAACATTTTCTACCCAACTGATTTGCTGCAATCAACGTTGAACCACTTCCCCCAAAAGGATCCATAACTAACTCACTCTTTTTACTTGAGTTTTTTATGAGTGTACCAATCAAGTTGATTGGTTTCATCGTAGGATGCAAATCACATCGTGCTGGTTTATTTTCATTGATGACACTATATTTTGCAGATGCATACATATCTTCGAGGAGAGTGACAAGCTCTTCTTTTTTCATAGATTTAAAGTCAAGCATCGGTGCATCAATCACGGTGGTCTGAGTTCTGTCATCAATAAAGTAATGAGCATTACCCTCTTTGAAAGAATAATAGATGGCTTCATGTTTCCATTGATAATCTTGTCGGCCAAGCACGAATGTGTTTTTGTTCCATATTAGTTGCTGTCTAGGTTTAAGATTCACTTCTCTTAATGCAAGTTCAAACTCAACCAAAGAAGATGATGAGTGGAAAACATAGACTGCACCTCCCTTTTTTAAATGACTTTCCATATTTGTAAAAGCCTTGGTTAGAAACTTAATGAAGTCGCTACTTTCCATGTGATCATTAAGTATACGTCTGTTATCGAACGCTTCTATCACATCACCCTTTGACCCAACATCAACGTTGTAAGGTGGGTCAGTAACAACTAAATCAATAGATTCATTACCTAGAAGAGTCTTAAAGTCACTTTCTTTAGTGGAATCTCCACAAAGCAGTCGATGTGGTCCAAGAAGGAATAAATCTCCAATTTGACTAAATGGTTCATCAATTACTTCTTCATCGATGTCAAAATCATCTTCGTGTGTTTCTTCACTTGTTTCATCGATTTGATGTTCGAATCCGAATAGTGACATATCCAAATCAAGTTCTGCAAGTTCTTCGTTCAATTTTTCAATATCCCAGGTTGCTAGTTCACTGGTTTTGTTATCAACCAAGCGAAATGCCTTAATCTGTTCTTCGGTCAAGTCACTTGCGATTATGCATGGTACTTCAGTTATACCTAATCGATGACTTGCTTTATACCTGGTATGACCAGCGATGATGACATTATTGCCATCAACGATGATTGGAACTTTAAAGCCAAACTCTAAAATTGAATTTGCGACTGCTTCAACTGCATCTTCATTGTTCCTGGGATTATTCTCATATTCCCTTAAATCACTTATCTTCTTGTAGATAATCTCCATTGATCCATTCTTCATTGAGTTTCTCCATTCTCTTTTCTGCTAATTCAAGCTCAAGTTTTTTATCACTATATTCCCTACCAAAGTGGATAGTTAGCAAATACTTTGCTGCACCAACATCTGGTGGAACATCCTTAATGTGTTTGATAATTCTTTTTTTAGTACCACGTGCTGTTTCTTCAATATACTGGTCTTCATCGGTGGATTTAAATCCAATTGCACGTTTGACAATGGCATCCATTAACAATCCTTTAAAACGTTCTTTGCCTTCTTCATAGGCTTCTTTCATGTCTGAATGCTTATTCTTAAGGGATTGGAATGATCGCTTACTGATACCTAGTGCAATTGAAACCATTTCTTCATTTGCACCAGTACTTGATAATTTTTTGATTAAGTCGATTTTGCTCTTAAGCTCATTTTTATCCTTCCACTCATGATAGATATTTTTCATATGACTGGTGTTAGCCTCCTTATTGGAAGTTGAACACTACGAATTCTCGCAAGGATTTAATCCCTAGGTTTTATAACCAGTATCCATAAAGAAAAAACCACGACAGTTTCCTTTCGTGGTCTATTGTATCTTTACTTCATGAAATTTTTAGGGGTCAAACTGATGACTAATAGTTTTATTTGCGTTTCTTCATCTTTTTTTCAATTACTTTTAGCGTTTGATTCATCTCAGCCAACGTTTTATCTCTATATGCAATTCTTTCTTCTTCAGTTGAATTCTCAAGCCATTGTTTAAACTCTACGTCATCTTTCTTGGATGTTGTAGACTTATTGTTTGAATCTTTAGTCTGATTAGTAGTCAAATCTGAATTAATCTTTTTATCGATATCGAGGATGTATAGTGTTTTACCAAACATTCCTGGTTCTTTGATAAATCTTCCATCTACTTTGTACAAGGTTTTGCCAAAAGTCCTTGGCTCTTTAATATCATTGCCATCAATAATGTACAAGGTTTTGCCGAAAGATTTAGCCTCTTTAACCTCATTGCCTTTTATAATGTACAAGGTTTTGCCAAATGCTTTAGCTTATTTAATCTCATTACCATCAATCAACAGAATTGTTTTGCCGAATAATCCAGGTTCTTTGATTTTAGCTTTCATCGTTCCCTCCAAGGTTAATCAAAATTAATCTCTGGATTTAAGTCAGAAGGACTTTTCCAATTGATTCCATAATCTCGCTTGAGAACTCTTTTTTTCATACGCCATTCAAGATAGCAAAAACCCAGTTGAAGTCCTAACGCACAATGAATCTCACTAGTTGTCATTTTTTCGTGTTCTGAACTAAGTTTTAATTCTCTACAGATTTCTTTGACAATTTTAGGTTCAAGTTCTTTTGAAATCAAATCAACTTGCTTTTCTACAGCATCGTAGTCATATAGTTTTGGCATTCTTTTCACCTTTTTTTATATTTTCATTAATCATATCTTCGATTAATTTATCACTAAATGCAATAGCATCCTTTTCAATCTCTTGATT
>DITO01000124.1 GCA_002422065.1 Erysipelotrichaceae bacterium UBA6182
TTATCCTTTCACCATACTCACGTCGCACATGATTATGCTGAAAGGATAAATTTATGCAACATATGGTATTTGAACACTCGTTCCCCACAATATATGTGCTTTCCATTATTTGTAACCTTACATCATACTGCCGTCTTAAACTATCAAGGATTACTTGATAGTTTGATTTCTAACCCTCTCGAATTCGATGGGATTAGCATCACAGTAATTTGTTTTCCGAAGTACGTTGAATTCTTAGGTATTCCCTAATAGTTGTTGCAAAATCTTAGCTCCACAATTTCAGTATAGGCAAATTATGCCCAAACTCCAGCGATGAATTGGTCACGCAGTGCGTGGCGAATCTGTGTTTAATTAGATCCATACAACTATCTAAAGATTACTCGGAAGTTATGCGGAAGCTACCCGGAAGTTATGCGGAAGCCTTTTTCCGGGTAGGCTAATCTTTATCCATTAACTTATAATGTGTCTGAGGTCCTTTATCAACTCTAATTAATATGTTCATTTCAACCATTGAGCTTAAAACCGTTCTTGTTGCACGATCTGATATCCCCAAAATGTTAGATGCTTCTTTTGTCGAAATCCTATTTTCATTTTCACTAAGATAATTAATTATGTATCTTTGGTGATTGGTGTAGCTATTTTCTTTAAAAGTCGTCACTTTTTTCAATGCAACTTCCCGATACAAGCTCACATCCACAAAGTCACCTTTCTCTAAAATCTCTGGTTCTTTCAAGCCTCTATCTTGACAGCTCGATTTGATTCTGCGGATGCCGCTGCCCCACTGTTCGATATAGTTTAGTTCTTTAAAAACCCTGGCAATTACTTTATTCCGAATTTCAGAGCGTCCTTCCAGAATATCCTCTTGAGTGATAGTACTAGGAAACCCACCCGGAGACACAACATTAACTATATCATCATAAATGCCAATCTTTATATCCCTGCCGCCATTCGAATAATCTCTATGAACAACAGCATTGACTAGGCTTTCTCTAATGGCTTCTAATGGAATTTCATATTGGTCTTCTCTTTGCAAGCCTTTGATTTCGCTACTAAGTTTGATGTGATTTTTAATAAAATTTTCAGCATCCTCAAGTTGTGAAAAAAGGTCACCCTCATACTCTTTTCGATCCAAGAAAACATCCATAGAAGTACCTTTGAACCTGCTGCATTTCATCCTAACATGTTCGAGTTTCCCAAGTAAAATCAATAATCCATTGGATGGATAGAGTGTATTATTGTCTTCGATAACCAATTTAAAATTTTTCATCACCGCTTGGTCTAACACTTTTCCAGCCCGAGCGAACCTACCTTTTAATGTAGTAATATCTAAAGAATCAAGATCCACCTCTCTATTTGCTTCCTGGTCAAAGCTGATGTTCATTCGCTGTCTTTCCAGCTCAAGAATATTTTCATAACTTGCCTTGCGATTCGTTGCCCCTACTCTAATGTAAACGCCTTCGCTCTTTCCCTTGCTTTTCAGGTAGTATGGTAGAAGATTGCCTCGATAGACTTCAATGATCAGCAATAAATGGTCATCAATCGTTGTCGTATAGATATCGGGAAGAACAGTTGGATAACATGTTTCATAAATGATTGAAGCCACTTTATCCTTCAGTTCAAAAATATTGACATCGTGTTCAAGTCCAATGATTTCCCCTTGATCGTTAACACCAATAATAAGCTTGCCACCACCAGTATTGGAAAACGCAATGATTGTTTTTGCTAACGTATTGCTATTTGGCAGTTCGACCTTAAACTCTATCGTCTTACCTTCACCATTTTGTATCGATTTTTGCAAACTCATTTGGCGCCTCCTTTCTGGGTGTTTCTCAGGTTCCCATGAACATTTCTTTACACTGCTATTGCTATGTTTATTATAACTCATTCTCAAAAATCCAACTCATCGAATTATTCAAGTAGTTGCCTGGATCTAAATCTTGCATAACAAACTTAATTCTTGACATCTCTTATGCTACATCTTGTGGTTTTGGTCTTTCAGGATACTCACGTCGTATTATACACCCAATCTAGCGGCTACAAATAAGGAACTTCCCCATTTCCATCTCCGCCCTCTTCGTCTTCATCATCCAATTCAGCATGGCTGTGAATATTGCATGTAAAAGTAGTCCCGCTAAAAGTTATTACACCTTCACATGGGCATACACGATAAATACAGTTGGTCTGTTGGACTGTTGGACAGTTAGTTAGGAAAACCATAAATCTTAGTTTAATTTGTGTTCCAAACTCTTGATCAATCCATTAAGTAATTTCCCAACATCATCTGCTATCATGAATGTAACTTCATAGTTATCATTTGAAATATAGCCAAGATCTCTTGAAAGAAGAAGTTGATACTTCGCTTCTTCGAGCGATCCTCCTGATATCAATAAGAATCTCAAGTAATCTCTAACTGAATTCCTTGCCTTACCTTCAACAATGTTGCTGGGTATCGAGACCGCAGCTCTTCTAATTTGTGAAGTTAGACCAAATTGCTCTTCCTTAGGAAATTCTTTTGTTATCTCGTATACTTTGAGTGCTAGCTCGTGTGATCTTTTCCATACAAGTAATTTGTTGGTATCAGAATACATTGTATCCCCCTTATGTCATTAATTAACTCTCTGTAAAGAATGTGAGTATCTTTTCTTTGTTGTAACCTTTCTTTACCAACTGTTGTTTAATTGAGTCTTCATAAGTATAGCTCGAAATAAATATCCCATCATGCTCATACTTCTTAATATCTACTGAAGA
>DITO01000266.1 GCA_002422065.1 Erysipelotrichaceae bacterium UBA6182
GAATGTTTATTTCGTTACAGCCCCACTTAATCAATAGATTGATGATGAATCTAAATCACATAACTCGCATGTTTTTTGGAATACCTGAGGACTAATCTTTCGATCACGTGCATGACGTGCGACTAATTCTAAGGTTGTATAATGATAAAAAGCATTTCTTGTGTAAGCATATTCTGGTTTACTAATCAATGTGTAAATAGCTTGGCCTGATTGATGAGGATCTTTAAGGATAGGTTGAATGAATAGTTTACTGAAGAGTCGATATAACCATCCATTGTTTTGTCCAATGTTTGTCTTAACATCTCCTGGATGCATGGCGTTTACGACAATGTTAGTGTTCATTAAACGATTATTAATTTCTAACATACTTAACAACTGTGCTGTTTTTGATGCTCCATAGGAGCGAAGTCCAGTGTATAAACGTTTCTTCCAATCTAAATCATTAAGATTTAATCCATTAAATCGATGTCCTTCGGAGTTAATGAAGAGCACTTGGCTTTGTTGGCTATGTTTAAGTTGTGGAATTAATAGCACGGTTAATAGAAATGAAGCACAATGATTGAGTGCAAACACTATTTCTAATCCTTCTGAAGTGAGTATTCTTTTGGTTGAATGCATTCCAGCACTATGAATTAAAACATCAATGGATGGTGTAAGTTTTTCTATCTCTTGTGCACAGCGTCTTACCTGAGTTAATAGACTAAGATCTGCAATGACAATATCAATCTTTGATGCTCCTAGCTCATTGCAAGATTTAGCAACTTTATTTGCTTTTGATTCACTGCGTGCTACAAGGATTAAATGAGCACCGTGACTAGCACACTCATACGCTGTTTGAAGTCCAACCCCTGAAGTTGCTCCAGTAATCACTACAACTTTACCTTGAATAGAGACATCACTTTTTTCAATGGGTTGTTTACCTGAATTTAAGAAATTAAGCTCCTCTGGATATTTGATGTTCATAATTTAACCAAAGTATTTCTTCATGATTTTACGATACATTTTGTTCCAATGAGGAACATAGTTAAATATATCTCCCCATAAATCATAATAATCACGTTGACGTATGATGAGACCATCTTCATTTAAAGTTAGAAATGTACTTCCATACAGTGGTGTAGTTGGAGATTTCTTAAATGACATGGTCATGACCCACTCCATGCTTATGACATTTCCTTTTTGATTTACATTAGAGAGTTCCATATGAAGAGAGCGACAACGTTTAGTTAATCGCATACACATTGCTTCAAAGTTAGTGAATCCTTCTACTTTTTGAATAGAATCTTGAAATACAATGTCCTGATGATAATATGGAAAGATATGAGACCAGTCAGGAGATCCTTCTGGATTATACGTCTTTGACCATAGTTCTAAGACTAGATCGATGTTAAGTGGAGTTGGTGATTGATTCATAGAGATTATCCTTGTCGTTTCTTTAGTTTCTTTTCAACTGCATCGGCTGCTAATTTACCAGTAAGCACCGCTACAGGAACACCGGCGGGATTAAAGGTCCATTGACCTGCTTGACTAACATGAGGAATAGGTGTCTTGACTGACTGACTTACTTTTAAGAATTCGAAGATAGCAGGGAAAGGTTTATTTGCAAAAGACCAACCGGTCACTGAACCTTCATGGTTGTTGGTTCGTCCAACAATCGTGAGAGGTGTTGCTACTATTTCTTTAAAGATGATGGAAGGAAGTTCTTCGATTTCAACACTGAAGTACTCAATGATAACTTGAGTAATGAGTTTCTTGAAGGCTTCATAATGTCCAGAATCTGAGATATGTTTGCATAAATGATAATCAAAGAGTGTGGAGATAATGAGAGCTGTTTCACCTTCAGGTGAACATGAAGGATCACGCAGTGATGGAATTGATACTTCAAAGGTGTTGAGCCATAAGTAACGTTTGATCCACTCAAAAATCGTATCAATATCATCAATAAATGAACCATCAGCATTCTTAATATCATTTATGGTTATGGCATTCAATCCTTGAAGATCCTGAGTGTAAAAACTATGAGGTCCAAAGGTGGATAAGAAACGTGATGGACTAGCCTTAACAAGTAGATAAAGTGAAAGAATTGAATCTGCACCCTTCTTATCTTTAATAAGGGTCTTAGTTGCTTGAATAGATTTCTTAACCTTTGATGGTAGTGATGAATCATCCTTAAGTAAACGATATAAAGATTGAGTATCTCCAGCCCATAGGCATTCTTTATAATGTAATGATAATCCTTGTTTTGTGGTAACAAGATTTATAGCTGAATCAAGGAGATTTACTTCTTGTTCATTGATAATCTGACCACCATGCTCTTTGATACATTGTGTTAGAGCATTCACCATACTTTGAGTTGCCCCTTTAGGGTAATGGTACTGCATATAGAGTGTGAAGTACGACAAACCAAAGAATGCTGGTGTTTTTTCAAAGAAATGCTGCATAATCATGGATACCAAGGATTCATTCTTTGTGTATTTACGTAGATGATCATCCACTGGATCTAACATTTTCATGGCTTTACTCATGTTAGGGACAAAGCGAATCATCCAAGGAAGTAAGGTTTTACTAAGGTATTCCATAGAATATGGTTTAGGTAAAAACAAAGGATTTTCAATACCATACAAGACATCCATGTATCCCATAACTTTAAATATATCATCCATAATCTTTTGAATATTATTTACTTCATCTGGAAACAGCTTATTAAGCATTTTTTGATAATCAAGTAAGCTTTCTTTGCTCACTAAATCGACAGATTCTTTTCCTAATACGATCTTAATAGGATTATCAAGAAACTCAATTTCTAGATTAAGTTGTTTGAGCATAGGAAAAATGATACCTGAATCAATAATGCCACGAGCCCCTTTATCAAGAAGATGTCCATCGACATTAAATGATCCGATTAATCCTCCTGAAGAAGCGTCTTTTTCAATGACAACCACAGAATAATTCGCTTTACTAAGATAAGCAGCTGCGGTAAGACCTGCCATGCCTGCGCCAACAATGACGACATCCACTTGTTTCTTTTCCATATGTATCAATCTTTCACGTTTATGTACATTTTAGCAAAACCTTAATGACAATGGAAACTATAAACATCTTACAATAATAACTTTTTATGATATGCTTCCTTACTTCTGAATTAGACTGTCAAATTTACTTAAATAGTAAGACAATTTATTGGAATATAGTCACTAAAGGAATTAGAAGTCCTATCATAAGGTATAATAATAAAGAAGGATGGTAGAAATATGAAACAAACATTTAAAGCACTTGTTGTCGATAAACAAGAAGAACAGTTTTCAATTCAGTTAAAGGATCTAACACTTAATGATCTTCCACAAGAAGAAGTAACAATTAAAGTGATGTATTCAAGTGTTAACTATAAGGATGGTTTAGCAAGTATTCCTGATGGGAATATTGTGAGATCATATCCATTCATTCCAGGGATTGATTGCTCAGGGATTGTTATTAAATCTAGAAATGATCGTTTTAAAGAAGGTGATGAAGTTATTGTGACAAGCTATGGATTAGGTGTGTCTCACTTTGGAGGATTTAGTGAGTATGTATCTGTACCGGCTAACTGGGTTGTGGCTCTTCCAAAAGGATTAACCTTTAAAGAAGCGATGATCTATGGTACTGCAGGATTTACTGCTGCTCTGTCCATTATGAAACTTGAACATCATGGATTAACTCCAGATCAAGGTGCAGTTGTTGTGTCTGGAGCAAGTGGTGGAGTAGGGAGTGTTGCGGTAGCCATGCTTGCAAAGAAAGGTTATCACGTTGTTGCAAGTACAGGGAAAACAGATCAACATGAATACTTAAGACAAATCGGAGCAACCGAAGTCATATCTCGTGATGATTTAAGTCCAGAAAAGTTCTCATCTCTTGGAAAAGGTCGCTTTGCAGCTGCAGTTGATCCTGTTGGTGGTAATACACTTGCTTACATCCTTAGCACCTTAAAATATGGTGGAGCAGTCGCATCTAGTGGCTTAACTGGAGGGACTAAACTAAATACCACCGTATTTCCATTCATTTTAAGAGGCGTTAGTCTACTTGGTATTGATTCAGTGGAATGTCCTATGTCAGTACGTCAACCACTATGGGAGAAAATGGCAACGGAGTTAAAACCAGATGCCCTAAATGATTTTATTGGTCATGAGATTACACTTGAAGGATTACCTGAAGTATTAGCTCAAATCCTTAAAGGACAAACTAAAGGTCGAGTCATTGTAAAAATTGGATAGAAGATAAGAAAAGGCAGAATGAGAAATCATTCTGCCTTTTGTCTTTGAGCAATGAGTGCGGCTAATGCAATAGAGTTTAGTTTATTCTTATCACTATCAGCTCGTGATGTGACAACAATTGGAACATGAGCTCCCA
>DITO01000009.1:0-2449 GCA_002422065.1 Erysipelotrichaceae bacterium UBA6182
CCATCACTTAAATGAAAACTAACATGGACATGCTTATTAACTTGTTCAAAGGAATGATCAATAATGAAGCGACCTTCCATTCTTAAGTGAACTATAAGTGTACCTTTGTTTAAGACAATAAGTATGTATTTACCACGTCGTGATAATTTTATAATCTCTTGATTGGTAACATGATTTTTAAACTCATTGTCATGGTAGATAATTGAAGGTGTATGAATCATGACATCGGTAATTGTTTGATTGAGTACTAACGTTTCAAGAGTTCTAACAACGGTTTCTACTTCAGGAAGTTCAGGCATTACTTAGCCTCCATCCAGTTAGATCCTTCACTCATTGATACCTCTAGTGGTAGTGATAGTTCTACAACATTTTCCATCACATCTTTCATCAGTGGTTTTAACCAATGTAATTCATCTTTAGCGGCATGAACTACAAGTTCATCATGAACTTGTAAGATAAGTTTAGATCTTGCTTGTCGTTGTTTTAATGCATCACTTAGTTTTACCATGGCAATTTTAATAAGATCCGCTGCAGTCCCTTGAATTGGAGCATTCATAGCTGCTCGCTTTCCAAATTCTCTGACACTGTACACTGGACTTGATAACTCAGTGATGATTCTACGTCTTAAAAACATTGTTGACGCATACCCTAGTCGTTGTGCAGAAGAAACGACATCATCCATGTATGCCATAATTCTAGGGAAGCTTTGGTGATATTTTTGGATAAATAGTGATGCTTCTTTACGATCGATTTTTAACTGTTCACTAAGACCAAAATCAGATATTCCATACACAATTCCAAAGTTGACCGCCTTAGCAGCACGACGCATGATCGAGGTTACCTCTGATATGTCCACATGATATATGTCCATGGCCGTCTTAGTGTGAATATCAATACCTTGTTGGAAGGCTTCAATCATCTTAGTTTCTGAAGAAAGATGAGCTAAAAGACGCAGTTCAATTTGCGAGTAGTCCGCAGCTAAAAGTACAAAATCATCATGATCTGGGATAAAAATCTTACGAATAATGACAGTATCCTCATTTCTTACAGATATATTTTGTAGATTAGGATTATTTGAAGATAAACGACCTGTAGATGTTGATACTTGTGAATACTCAGTATGGATTCGTTTAGTATCACTAACATATTTTTGTAAACCTAAGGCATAGGTTGAATAAAACTTTTGGTATTTACGATATTCAATAAGTAATGGAATAATTGGATGATGATCAATAAGTGATTCAAGAACATCAATATTAGTTGAACGTTGCTTGTTTGCAGGGAGATTTAATTCATCAAAAAGTACCGTAGCAAGTTGCTTCGGTGAATTTAAATTTAATTGAGGTTGCTTTATGATGTCTTGTATGTCTTTTTCGATTTCACTAATTTTAATTGATGTTGAATGCGCAATATCTTTTAATGCTTCATCATCTATTTTTATCCCTAATCGTTCCATATCAAAAAGTACTTCAGTGAGTGGTTTCTCAATGGTATCATAGACTTCAGTTAGATTTAGCTTAACAAGTTCATCCTCCCAAGTCTTAATTGATTTTGAAACTTGATGAATAAGTTGAATGTCAGATTCAAGTGGATTCTTCTTATCCATTGATAATTGAAAATGATCTTTAAGTTTTTCTACTGAAGTTATTGAGGAATCAACAAGATTGACGATGATGAGAGCATCATCGTAGGCCTGAATCGTAACATTAAAAAGCGCAGCTTCATGCATCGCACGTTTAACATCAATGAATACTTTTGATCTTGAGGAAGATAGAAATAGTGATAACTCTTCATTTAATGATTGAAAAATAACACATGCTTCATCATGACCGACACACCATACTTCTTGATTAAAATACACAACAAGTGGTTTATCTTCACCAAGTTGATAAATGCTCTTTACTTCAACGGTTTTCTTTTTTGATGATGAAGATAAAGAAGATAAAGACTGTGAGAGTGTATTCATGTCATACATTCTTAAAAAACGAGCACCCTCTTCAAAATTAGGATGATATTCTAAGTTTTGCAAAGCAAATGGTAATGGAATATCTTTAATAATCGTAGCAAGATGTTTAGATAGATAAGCTTGATCTTTATATTGAACAAGATTATCTTTCAGTTTACCTTTTATATCTGCAATATTTTCATAAAGAACATCGATGTTTTGATAAGCTTCGATAAGTTTTTTAGCCGTCTTTTCTCCAACATTAGGAACTCCAGGAATATTATCAGCACTATCCCCCATTAAAGCTTTCATCTCAACAACTTGATACGGTAGTATCCCTTCAAGTTCTTTTAATGATTCTAAGCTCATAGTTAATGTTTCACTTAATCCCTTTTTCATTAAAATAACTTGTGTTTTATCATTTATGAGTTGCAGTAAGTCTTTATCAGACGATAAGATTACAATTTCTTGTTCATCAAAGCGAATAGTAGATGTTCCAATAAT
>DITO01000009.1:2530-4735 GCA_002422065.1 Erysipelotrichaceae bacterium UBA6182
TGAATCATGCCAATAGCCTTTATGATCATATTAGTAAAACCAAAAAGCGCATTAGTTGGTTGACCTGACTTAGAGATCATCATGTTTCCATATGCTGTAGCATAATAAGCTCTAAATATGAGCGAATTGGCATCGATTAATAAAAGTTTTGACATTATTCTCACCTTTCAATAATAGCCTCAAACTGAGGCTATCGTCCTATGGATTCAAGTAGTCTAAGATTTTCTAACATAATACTTAAATAATCCTTATTGTTTTCTTTATCTGCTTCACTCAAAGAGGTTAAATTACTAAGATTAATGACTGTTAAGTCTAACTCCTCCACAAGTAAATTGAATAGTTCACGATAGTCATCACCCAGATTAGGTTCATAGGCAATGTACCTTACATCATTTTGAATAATGGATTCTTTAATAATGCTAAGTTGTGTTGAATTAGGGATAACTCCATATCGTGACATTACAACCGGAAATATTTGGACATTGTATGCTTTTTGCCAATGTCCAAAAGATGGTGAAATTGATATAAACTTAATATCTTCTGTTTCGTTCTTAAGCAATTGAAATTGAGCATCAAGAAGAACAAGATCGTTTTGTAGCTGAGTAAAATTCGTATTAAAAATAGCTTCATTCTCAGGATATTCTTTCACTAAGAAGTCTCTTAATACTTTCGAAATTGATAACATATTAATAGGGTCTAACCATACATAAGGATCTTGTTGATACATATCGACTAGATCAAAAGTAATACTGTCATAATAACGATTTTCTACCCACAAACGATTTCCACCGACATCAACACGATCAAATCGTTTAAATGGTAATGCTGGAGTAATTGAAAGGATATCCATGCGATCTGCTTTAGAACTAAAGATCTCATCACGATAAATATCAAAATATGGTTCTAATTGTCCAAAATACATAATGAGATTAGCATTTTCTAATGCTTCTAATGATGATTCATTAAATTGAGCATTTAAAATAAAGTCCCCTTCACTAAGCTGACACACATCTACTAGATTTCCACCAAGTCTTCGAACAAGGTATTCCATCGGATAGACACTAACACATACAAGTGGTCGCTTAGGTGCACAAGCACTTATTAATAACATAAATATAATGAGAATAGCACTTTTTTTCATAGTTTTTCCTTTGCATTATACCATAAAGCATTAGCGAAAATGGTTGTAGGTTTCTTTTTGACGACGACGTCTTTGTTGAACTTTCTCTACAATTTGATACTTATTAAAGATGTAAACACTGAGTAATATCCAAGGAATATTGAGAACTAACACAAAGAAAACTCGTCTGACAAACCAAATGTTTGGAAGTAAGGTTGTTTGAAAGGTTACAAATAGAATCGAGTAACTCACCAACTCTTTTAGAAATAACATAACGAGTAAAAATATAACTCTCTCAAAACCGTTGTCATTGAAATATGTTTTTACTAAGTGAGCAATAACAATAACAATGACAATAGTGACAGCATTTACAAATATTGGGGTTGCATACATGACATCAAGAAATAACCCTAATGAAAATAGTGCCAATACCTCTTTAAACGTAATCGATTTATCGTGCGTGTGTAACAAGATAATCAAAAAGAATGTATTTACAGGAATTGTTTGACTTAGCGCTAAAATTGGAATTTGAACGATTAAATTCATGAGCATCATATCGAGTATGATTGTAAATGCATAAATTAGATACTTATTCATTTTGATTGCTTCCTTGCTTCACGACCATGACATAGTCAAAGGATGCAAAACGCGCAGAGGGTCTAACCCAAATTCTTGCAGAAACTGAATTTGGAAGTTGTTCAACTCTTTCAACATATCCTACTAGTAGACCTGAAGGATATACTCCACCAAGTCCTGATGTAATAACAGTGTTTCCTACACTAATGGTTGCGCTTGTATCTAAAAGAATCAAATTGAACAATCCTGTGTTAGGATCATACTCATTCAAAATTGCTTCCGCTGTAAGTGCAGGTGAAATTTGAATACGAACGGAAATTTTATTATCAACATCTTGAGAAGTTAATAAACGTACTATTGAACTATTCTCAAAAACAGTTTCAACCTTACCAATTAAACCAAGTGAAGTAATGACAGCTTGATCTTGTATTACACCATCATTAGATCCTGCTTCAATCAAAACTATAGAACTAAAAGAGTCTGGTGAGCGAGACATAACTTTTGAAGGA
>DITO01000062.1 GCA_002422065.1 Erysipelotrichaceae bacterium UBA6182
GGAAACGTCCAAAAGAAGAAGTGGATTATTTGATGAAGTTACCGGATGTCTTCTTCAATAAGTTTCTAAAGGAATTGATGGCAAAGAACATTCGTATTCAAACCATTGGTGAACTTGAGGCTTTTCCTGATTCAACACGTCAGGTTTTGGAGCGTGCGATTCAAACAACTTCGAAGAATACAGGGATGATCCTGTGTTTTGCGATGAATTATGGTGGACAACGTGAGATTATCTTAGCTGCGCAGAAGTATCATGAAGCGGTTGTAAATGGTATAATGAGTAAAGATTTAAGTCCAGAAATCTTTGAACAATTCTTGATGACCAAGGATTATCCCGCTGTTGATTTGTGTATCCGGACCTCGGGTGAACAACGCTTATCCAACTTTCTCTTGTGGCAGTTGGCCTATGCGGAGTTGATTTTCGAAGCCTTGCCTTGGCCGGAGTTAACAGGGGAACATTTCAAAGAATTGGTCTTGGATGCGACTCAGCGTGATCGACGCTTCGGAGGTCTTTGATGAAACAACGCTTTTTGACGGCTATAGCGATCATTGCGGTTGTGTTGCCTGCGTTTTTATATGGTGGTTGGCCTTTTCGCATCGTTGTTTTCTTCTTTATTTTGACATCGCTTTATGAGATGTATGCCGTTAAGAAGGATGTTTGGCCAATTTGGCTTTATTTCATCATGATCGGATTGATCATCTTATTTGCGGTTTTGGATTTAGAAAAACTCTACTTAGCGTTCATCTTATTAATGATCGCATTGTTCATCTTGACCATTAGTTTCGAGTGGTTCACACCGCTTGATTTAACGTATATCTTTACCATGCTCATCCTTTTAACAACAGCACTACGTTCGGTTTTCCTGACGGTGAGTTATGGCCGCATTGAACTGGTTTATCTCTTGGTGGTGACGTTCTTAACGGATACAGGGGCTTATTTCGCAGGTTATTACTTTGGTAAAAATAAGTTGAATGAACGCATCTCACCCAAGAAGACCATTGAAGGTTCAATTGGTGGCTGGATCGTTGGGGCTGTTTCGGGTTTGGTCTTTGCCTATTTCTTGGTGGATCGACTGCCGTTTACGATGATGATCGTGAGCAGTTTGATGCTTCCAATTATTTCGCAGATCGGGGATTTGGCGTTCAGCTCAATCAAGCGTCATTATAAGATCAAAGACTTTGGGACCATCTTCCCAGCCCATGGGGGTGTCTTGGATCGCATCGATAGCTTGTTGTTTACTTTGATGGCTTTCTATGTGCTCTTGATGTTGTGGATGTAAAATGAGAAAAATCGTAATTTTAGGCGCAAGTGGTTCAATTGGCACACAGACTTTGGATGTCGTGAAGCAACATCCATCTGCCTTGCGATGCTTAGGCATCAGTGTGGGTCAAAACATACCTTGGTTGTTTGAACATTTAAAAAAACATCAGTATAACTTGGTTGTGGTTCAAGATGAGTTTGATGCGAAGTCATTGGCTCTGTTCTACCCGAATCAAGCTTTTTCCTTTGGGAGTGAGGGTCTTGTTGAGTTGGCATGTTTAAATGAAGCAGAAGTCGTGGTCAATGCCTTGGTGGGCTTTGCGGGTTTAGTCCCAACACTTAAAGCGATTGAAACTAAGAAAGATATTGCTTTAGCCAATAAGGAGACTTTGGTTGTGGCTGGTGAAATGGTCATGGCAAAAGTCCATGAACATCAAGTCAATCTCAGACCGATTGATTCCGAGCATTCTGCGATCTTACAAGCACTTCAGGGTAATGATACTAAAGCAATCAAACGATTGATCGTTACGGCTTCTGGGGGTTCGTTCAGAGATAAGACGCGTGAAGAACTTAAAGAAGTAACGGTTGAAGATGCCTTGCGGCATCCCAATTGGTCGATGGGTAAGAAGATCACCATTGATTCTGCGACCCTTGTGAATAAAGCATTTGAAGTCATTGAAGCGCATCACTTATTCAATCTTCCTTATGAACAGATCGATGTGATCGTGCATAAACAAAGCATCATTCATTCGATGGTCGAATACATCGATGGTTCCATCATGGCACAATTGGGTACACCCGATATGCGTGTCCCCATACAATATGCACTTTGTGGCCCAGAACGATTAAAGCTAGATGCCAAAGGCTTGGATTTTAATGCATTATCACAATTGGATTTCAAAGCCTTGGATGCTAACTTCTATCCCTTGTTTCCACTTATCATCACAGCTGCTAAGCAGGGTGGAAATCGGATGTGTGTGGTGAATGCGGCGAATGAAGCCGCCATTCAGCTCTTCTTAAATAATGAAATCAAGTATCTCAGCATTGAATCCATTATTGAAGACTGTTTGAATCATTTCCCTTATGCATCGAATTTAAGCATTGAACAAATGATTGAATTGGATGCGAAGGTTAAAGAATATGTATTGCATCAACATAAGGAGCTTTCATGACAAATATTCTCTATTTCGTCTTTGTCTTAGGGGTCATCGTTTTGATCCATGAGATTGGACACCTCATAACAGCTAAATTCTTCAACGTGTATTGTAAAGAGTTTGCGGTTGGTATGGGCCCTAAGATCGTTAGTAAGAAGTTTGGTGAAACCGAATATAGCATTCGTGCTTTTCCTTTGGGTGGCTTTGTGTCCATGGCAGGGGAAGAGGGTGTGGATACGGATATCAGCTTTGAACGCAGCATTCTTGGTATCAAGCCTTGGAAGCGGATGATCGTTATGTTGGCGGGGATCTTTATGAACTTCGTCTTGGCTTCAGTGATCTTTATTGGCATCTATATGGTTCAAGGATATGCAGTGGAAGCACCGAAGCCTATCATTCAAGGGATCGTAGCGGATTCACCATCGGAAGCAGCCGGTTTTGTCCAAGGCGATGAAATCGTTAAGCTTACCTTTTTCGATGGTACAACCATCGTTCCTGAAGATTTCTATGAAATCATAACGTATATTCAAATGTATACCGGTGAAACGACTTTTACCGTTGATCGTGATGGAGAGCTACTCGATATTACGGTTCAACCTGCCTTTATTGAAGAAGAAAATCGTTATTTCTTAGGTTTGGAGATTCCACCTGCAACGGCCATTGAAATCAATGCGTTCCATGCAATTGGTTATGGGTTCAAAGAAGTGAAGACTACCGTGGATGACATGGTCTTCACCTTGTCGCGATTGGTTCGTGGCATTGGCTTGAATGCGGTGAGTGGTCCGATTGGTATCTATCAGGTCACAGCTCAACAAGCATCCTATGGCTTCATCAACATTCTTTATCTCATGGGTTTATTGTCAATCAATGTGGCGATCTTCAACTTATTACCGCTTCCTATCTTAGATGGTGGTCGAGTTGTCTTGACCCTTTATGAATGGATCTTTAAGAAACCGATGAGTAAGAAGGTTGAACAAGCACTGATGATGATCAGTGTTGGGATGTTATTGCTCCTGATGGCTTTTGTGACGATGCAAGATATCTTTAGATTGATGTAAGAGATTTATTCTCTATCGAGAATAATGTAATTCTATAGCAATTTTGATCATAAACATTTAAAAATGAATAAGTTTCTATAAGTGGTAATTATGATAAAATAGGTGATATGAAAAAGAGTACTCTCTATATTTTAATTTTAATTATTTCAAGCGTGATGATTACCTCGTCTCTTTTTCTTAATGACATTTTAAAAAGTGGCAAAATTAAGGACAATATTAACGAGAACATAGATGAACCTAAAGTATTCCCACAAATTTCAATTGAAAATGTAATTGTTTTTGAGTTAGAGAATATTTCGAGTAGATTTGTGATATTAGGTTTTAGTATTACTTCTGAAGATATTATTAACCTTACTCTTGATGAAATTGTTACTTCTGAAAATATATTGTTATCTCAAAATGAAAACTTAGTTAAAGAATTAATAGGACTTGGTATGGACAAAGATTTAGTTAATATTGTTGATGAGCTTCCTGAAGGTTTAAAATCTTATACAGTAAATTTGTTAGTTCCTGTTACTGATAAGAATAAAAAAGAGCTTACTTTGAAAGTTGATAAGTACAATGGAGTAGAGTTTAAAATAAGTTTGGAGTCAAGTACTGGAACTGCAGAAATGATTGGTATTTTAGAAGATGAGAGATTTGTTGATGAAACCGAGTTTGCCATAAGGATTCTTGATGTTTCTGATTTAACTGGAAAAACCGTTTTTGAGTTAAATTCTGATGGTTCAAAGTCAGCAATAGACTTTCCATCTACTGCAAAGATACATGCAGTATATATTGAGATTGATCCTAAAAGTTCAGGAGAGATTGAGATAACTAATGCTAGATATAAGATATTAGATAATAAAGAGCCAAGCTATTGCTTGCCCTCGAATAATACTGTTGAAAATTTAGCTAATTTGATAAACCTTAGAATAAATAGATTAACAAAAGGTTATGTTTTTTTTGATGTCTATAGCGATAATGTTTCTTTGATGGATAAACAATCTATATTCGAGTTTCAAGTGAATACCTCAGATGAATGGTATGAAGTACAGGTAATAGATTAAATGAAAAAAATTAAATTACTAATTACATGTTTGATTTTGTTGTCTTTAGTTCCCAATATGGAAGCTGGATATATTAACGTCTCTGCATGCACAACATCAGATTTTATATTGTCAAATATTAACAACGATCAGTCAAAAACAAATCTCGGTTGTTTTACTACATTTGCATCTGCAAAAACTTCAATGAATAACTATAGTAGTGCTTATAACAATTTAATTATTACACATTCGAAAAGTCTGAGCCCATTGAAAATTGTTGCTGCATCGCGTGCAATAGCTGCAAGTTATCCATTGAGGAGAACAGATAATTTTAAAGATAATAGTATAACTTTAACTATTCATCAGTATAGTGATAATTCTGGGAATTTCTCTGGTTTTAACACATACATGCAGGCATATAGAGACTTGTTTTATTATAGTACAGAGTTTTTTGATCCCCAAACTGGAAATGGGACGGCATTTGTTGAAGTTAATGGATTTAAAGGATATGTTCATATAAAAAGCATTGATATTATACCCTTAATCTACGTTGAAAAAAGTTGGTCGATAACACTTGGTGGAAACACTTATGAGGAAGTTGTTAAAGGCTCTACTACAGAAGAAAAACCATTTACGCTTATTCCAAAAATCAACAAATATAGAGTTTATTCGAGAATAGGCTACCTTGATTCTAATGGTGTTACTCAAAATATAAGAGAAATTGGACACGAAACATTTTCGACGTATAGTGGCTCAAGCTTGACTGAGTATGTCTATGGAAAAGCTCCAGACTGGCTACCTAATGGAATTTATTATAGTCCAGATTCGATTCATTATTATTATGATCCTGGTTTGAAGAATCCTGTTAAAAACGGAGATTCCATTGGTGAGTATTTTAACTATTATCAATATCTTCCACTAAGAAGTGTATCAAATTTAACTTCAACTGATTTTGATATGTACATTAACGCGCTTGGATATAGCTTTATACCATCGAGTTATGCTACTAGACAAAGTAATCAGAGCATGATGGTAAATCAAGGTGCAAATTTTAAACTTGGAGAATCCAAATTCGGCATTAATTCTCTTCTTTTGTTTGCTCTTGCAATGCACGAAAGTGGTTCTGGTAGAAGTGCAATAGCAATTGATTATAAAAATCTATATGGTTGGGGCGCTTTCGATACAAATGTTTATGCAGCAAAGAAATTTGATGATATTTCATCATCAGTTTTCGAATTTATGGGTGTTCACATTCGTGGCTTTTTAAGTATTGAGAACTGGAGATTCTTTAGTTCAAGCCTTGGAACAAAAAATAGTGGTATTGCAACTAAATATGCATCAGACCCTTATTGGGCTAATAAAATAGCAGGTTGGGCATATCGCATAGATAGATATAGTGGATTTAAAGATTATAATTATTATGTTGTTGGTAAGTATGATGATGGTTTACAGTACGATGTAAAGAGTGACTCAACTCTAGAATCATCAACATACTATAGTTATAATTCGCAAGTTGGACTAAATAAGATTAGAAACTATACATTTATAATTAATGATTCTTATACTGATACAAATAATTTGCCATGGTTTGAAACATTTTCAACTCAACCTATTGATATCAATGGTAATGCCGTATTTTTCAAAGATAGTTCTAGCGAAACAAGTCTAATTGACTACTATTGGAGATCTGCAAGGAGTTACATAAACTCTGACAAGATCCGAGTAATATCTAATGGTGTGGGGTACCAACATATTCCTTATGCGTACAATGAATTTAAATCAGTCTTGTCTGCGACTAATAACTCAATAATTAGTTATGACCAAGAAACTAATTCGTTTGGTATTGTAGGCACAATATTCAAACATGGGGTAACAACAAGTAGTTTTGACAATGTAAAATATAGTCTTGAATTAGTAGACCAAACCGGTTTTTCAACAAGTATTCAATTAGATACATCCAATGTTAAAACAAGTGAGGTGACTACCTTACACGGAAACTCAGAATTTTTGTATGACTATTCAGGTTACTTAAAGAGTGGAATAGATTTTAGTCAGCTTGCAATTTCGGAGGGTGTTTACAAATTATATATTGGAGTTACTGTAAATGGATTGGTTAAATCGAAGTCAATTAATTACAAAGAACCCATTATTGTAAATGACTTTAGTGAAGTCCAATTTAATAAGAATAGTGCAGATGAAGTTCCGAAATTGATAAGTTTTAATTTGAAGAATGTTAATGATATTGGATTAATGTTGGTATTAAAGCAATCAAATAGTGAGCCAACTATTCCAAATTTCATACATTTTGGAAATATTGGAGAACAATCAAGATTGGAAATACCTGATTTATACTCAAATATTACATTTTCTTCTTCTGACACAAATATCGTGAATATTTCAAAAGAAACAGTTGATGGGGTTGAAACAAAGAATGGAGTAATTAGTTCTGTAAGTGAAGGATTAGCATATGTAAGTGTGCTCGAGAATGAAACGTTTGAAATTGGAAGGATTTATATTCTGGTTGAGAAGCCAGCGCGAAGTTTTAGTTTAAACAAATCAAACATTAATTTCACACAATTGGGTGTTGATGAAGTGATTGGTCGAACAGAAGATTCTGACAACATACAACTAAATTTTTATTCACTTAATCCATCGATTGCATCAGTTACTAGTGAAGGAGTTGTAACCCCAGTTTCAAATGGTTATACAACGATAAAAGTAATTAGCTCAGATGGTTCGCAAACCAAAGATGTGCAAGTTACTGTGAATTTAGGTGCAACTTCAATAAACCTTAACAAGGAAAACGGATTGTTAGTAACAAGTTTATTACCACAGCAAATTTATCCAACATTTGATGCAAATAATGCAATTCTTCAAGATTTAACGTGGCTATCATCCAATGATTCCGTTGTTAAAGTATTAAATGGGAAATTATCTGCTGTATCAAATGGTTACGCGACTATTACTGCAAAGTTAAATGACTCAATCTACACTACTTTAGATGTTAGATCAATGATATTAGGGGATAATAATAAAGACAATAAGACTGATTTATTAGATTTAGTTACGTTGCGAAGGTATTTAACAAATCAGGTTTCTTTTGATTCAGAATCTTTGGATTATGGTGATGTAAATAGAGATGGAAAAGTTGATCTACTAGATTTAGTCAAATTAAGAAGAATTCTAGTAGGATTGGAGTGAAAATGAAAAAGTTTATTATTATCGTAATTATGATTGTTACAACAATCTCAAGCTATATCAATGTCAATGCTGCAGTTTCTGGATCAATTTCTGGAGGTGGCACGATTAGTACTGGTGGTACAGTTCAAGTATCAATTGGTATTACTTCTGACATAAAATTAGCGGCAATTCAAGCAAGTATTGAGTATGATACTTCGAAATTATCTTTGATAAGCTCTTCAGGAGACTCAAGATATAATTTTAGTGCTGGAACAAATTCTTTTCTTTTAGACAGCTCATGTAGTGGAGATGCTTGTCCAACAGGAAGCTTTAATATCGTTACTCTTACTTTTCAAGCTACTTCTTCGTTCTTGCCTGGAGAAACATCAAGTATTAATTTGATAAGTGTTTCAGGCTCAGACGGGGTAGTAAGTCAAAGTGGAGGTTCTGGTTCAGTAACAGTCTCAATATCTAGAGTACTAAGTTCAAATAATGATCTTAGCTCGTTAAGTGTAGACGGGACTAATATATTGACTACTTCAAGTTACTCAACGAACAATAGTAGCGTTAACATAACAGCTTTAGCTTCTGATACAAGTGCAACAATTAGTGGCACTGGTACGAAAAATCTGGATTATGGAAATAATTCATTTACTATTTCAGTTACTGCCGAGAATGGAAGTAAAAGAAATTATCCGATTACAATAACAAGAAATGATACAAGAAGTTCAAATACAAATCTAAGTTCCCTAACTGTAGAAGGAACTAGTGTTCTTGATACCCTTGCATTTTCAACAGATAGTGCTTCAGTAACTATCAATGCAACAACAGCTGATACAAAGTCAATTGTTACGGGAATTGGAACTAAAACGTTATCGTATGGCATAAATAGTTTCGATATTAATGTTAAGGCAGAAAATGGAACAACTAAGTCATACTCTTTGAAAATCACTAGAAATGACAACCGTAGTCAAGATAATACTTTATCGGTACTGACTGTTGATGGGAAAAATGTTTTAGATTCACTTAATTTAACCACAGATAGCACTACTGTGGTTATTGTAGCGACTGCAAAAGATAGTAAAGCTACTGTTACAGGGGCTGGATCTAAAAATTTGGACTTTGGATTGAATCAGTTTTCAATTATTGTTACTGCAGAAAATCAGTCTAAGAAGACCTATACACTTAATGTTACGCGTAATGATAATAGAAGTTCAGACAATAATCTTAAGGTTTTGAAAGTTGATGGGGTTAATGTATCTGGTTTTAGTTCATCAAAAACAACATATGAGTTAGGTGAAACTAGTTCCTCAACTATTAATATTACTGCTGAAAAATCAAATGAAAAAGCGACAATAACTGGGGTTGGAGTTAAAACTTTAGCTTATGGTGCTAACACATTTGAAGTGAAGGTTACTGCAGAGAATAACTCAGTTAAAACATATTACTTGAAAATAAGTAAAATCGACAACAGAAGTACTAATTCGAAATTGAAAAGTCTTAGTATAGATGTTGCTGATCTAAATTTTCAAGCTAGTGAGCAATTCTATTATCTAACAGTTGAGAATAGTGTTAAGGTTGTTAGTATCACTGCAACACCTGAAGTTAGTTCATCAAAAATTAGTGGAACAGGTTTAAAAGAGTTAGTGAACTATGAAAACACATTCTCAATTGTTGTAACCGCTGAAAACCAGACGAAAACAACCTATAACATTAAAATAATGAGAAAAGACGAGAAGGGATTTTTAGGTAATGTTTCGAATAATAATTTCTTAGATAGTTTAATTATAAAAGACTTCGTAATTAGTTTTAATAAAGAAACTCTGAATTATGAAGTTAATGTACCGCTTACTGTTGAATCTCTGACTGTTGAAGCAGTTACTGAAGATGAAAAAGCGACTTTAACAATAGAGTATCCAGAGAAGCTCATTTTTGGTAGAAATATTATTAATATAAGAGTTGTTTCGGAGAGTTTTGAGCAGAGAATCTACACTATCACTGCAATAAGAGGCTCAGATGTTGAGTTTATTGGTCAAGATGATATGGATAAGTATTTTAATGAATTACTTGCAGAAGACTTAATTTTGACTCTGAGAGGGGATGAAGTAATCAAGACTTCATTACTAAATAAAATATTTGATTCAGGAAAATCTTTAAGTATAAGAGTTGTCGATGAAATAACATCAAAAGTAATTCTCTGGTCAGTCCCATCAGAGGTAATAAAGGATCTTGATAAACATAACTTTGGAATAAGTTACAGTTTGACAAGCGATGATAGACTTGAGAAAATTCTAAATTTTTCACCAAAAATGCTTCTCGATTTTGAGACAACTGGGAAATTTCCAAAAGGTGTTGAGGTTGAAGTTGATGTCTCATCAGATTTTGTTGATTCAGACATAATAAATGTTTATTTATTTGATGCAAATACTGGGAAGTTAATAAAGATAATTGAAGAACTAGTTGTTTTGGATGGTAAAG
The DNA here is from genome assembly GCA_002422065.1 of Erysipelotrichaceae bacterium UBA6182. Lineage (GTDB taxonomy): Bacteria > Bacillota_I > Bacilli_A > Erysipelotrichales > Erysipelotrichaceae > UBA6182. The sequence continues at coordinate 10,159 of DITO01000062.1, forward strand.
TTAAATTCTCACCTTTGTCTGGGGGCAAATATATTTTTACAAAGGCTAAATTTGAAACATTTCCAATTTCTTTAAAGACCTTGTTTGCTGTTACAGTAATTCAAAGTATATCTTTGATACAGATAGCAGTTATTATGCTTGTAAGATTTTTGAAAAAACGTAGAGTATAACAATTTTACCTTTTTTGTTTTTACTGATCAAAATTAGCTTAGTTTCTATATTAATTTACTACAATGAACACATGGAGGATTAGCATGCAAACATTTACACTTAATAATGGTTTACGCATACCTGTGATGGGGACAGGTACAAACACCTATGGTAAGGTCAATCGTGACTACATGGGTGACATCAACAATGACACAACAGAATTGGAATCCGCTTTAGCATTAGGTTATACCTTGATCGATACTGCGATTTCTTATCGCAATGAAGGGGTGGTAGGCCTTGCCATCAAACGCTCAGGCTTGGATCGTGATACCTTGTTCATCACATCCAAGATTCCTGCAGATGATGTGCATACCAAGGATGAAGCTTGTATTCGCAGAGCTGTGGATGAGAGTCTCAAGGCTTTGGATCTTGATGTGATCGATCTTTATCTTTTACATCGTCCTTTGGAAAACAACGAAGATAATGTTCGTGTTTGGACGGTATTGGAAGCTTTGGTTCAAGAAGGTAAGTTGCGTTCCATTGGAGTTTCAAACTTCAATGTACAACAATTAGATTATTTATTGAAACATTGTACCATTCGACCTGTGGTCAATCAGATTGAATCACATCCTGGTTTATGGAACCATGAAATCATTGATTTCTGTCAGAAGAACAATGTCTTTGTGGAAGCTTGGGGACCCGTTAAGAAGGTCAGTGATGAAGCGAAAGCCGTCTTGGATTCCGTTGGTTCTAAGTATGGTAAGACTTGGGCTCAAGTCATCCTACGTTATCAAATCGAACGCAATGTGATCGTCATTCCAAAGTCCCATAAAGTGGATAATCAAAAAGCGAATCTTGAAATTTTTGATTTCAATCTTACAGACGAAGAAAAAACGCTCATTCAGAAACTCTAGAATAAGCGTTGTTGGATGGATTGATCCACCCATTTCATTTCGTTTTGTTTGAGCTTACGGAAATCTTCCAAAAGTTGGTCTCCGTCTTCTAGATATTTGTTTAATAGATTCGAAGGTATCATCAAAGGCACACGGTTATGAAGTTGAATGAAATCCGTTCTTACTTCATTGGTGAGAATGGAGAAACAGCCTTCTTCATCATAGATGCCTGCCATATAGAAGGGTTTCTGCGAAGCATCTGTCACAAGATGTTTCGCTTTTTCTTTATCCCATTCATAGAAGCCATCCGCTTTGATTAAACAACGTCTTTTCTTAAGATGATTCTCAAAGAAAGGAGATGACGCAATGGTCTCGCTGCGTGCATTGATGATGCGTCCTTTGTTGTCCCATTTCACATGACCCCATTGAGCAATCATGGGTTTCAAGCCCTGTGTTAAGACAATCGTTTTTTGTGATGGATAAACGACATGTAGCGAAAGATCCTTAGCTTCTTCGACATCTAAGTTCTTAAGCCATTCTTCCAATTCATCATCTTCATCTTGTTTGAATAGGTAACGTCCACACATATCAGTACTCCTTTTTCTCAATGAACCAACGGTCTTCTTCATGATAGAGATAACGACTCTGACCTTGGATGGTACAGGTATAACGAATGCCCGTACCGCCTGAAATGGTTGAGGCAGCCCGTGTGATCTGTGAGATCTTATCAATGCTGTATTTAATTCCATTATGCCATAAAATAGCCAGAGGTTTGATTTTACCCTCCTTGCTATTGAGAATGATCACATCTACATAGGTTTTCACTTATCTCACCCCTTGAAATACGATTCTGGGAAGATCACATGNNCAGCGTTGAACCGCTTGAAAACCATAGCGTTCCCGAATCTTTTCAATCGTCACTTCCAAATTCATTTTCTTTTGTTTTAAAAACGGATCCTCAAACAGATTGATCTGCTCAAGATTGCGCTCCACGATCAAATCGGTGGCCTTGATGCCAATGCTTCGTAAGGGAAGTTCGAAGTCCACATGCTTCGCAAACAGATCCAAGGCTGCTTCCACAATCGTATCACTGAGTTGTGTGGCCTCATCCATCTTGATCTGACGTGTGA
>DITO01000189.1 GCA_002422065.1 Erysipelotrichaceae bacterium UBA6182
TGGACAGGGGTTCGACTCCCCTCACCTCCACCATTTATGTCCCTGTGTAAAGGGACTAAAGATGATGGTATCTTAAAGAAAACAATGTCGAGATGATCCTTGTGGACAATTACTTCTTTAACGAAGGCGTCTATGAGGATTTTATTTATTTTTGGGTCCTCATCAACTGTTCTTTTAATATATGTTTTAAGTAGTTTGACAACCTCTTTTGCATCAACATGATTAGTTTTTTCTTTGAATGGTAAATTTATTAGATTAGAGTTTATAAGGCTAAGTTGAGTTTCTATTTTCTCTAGATCAGTATATAGTCTTTGCTTATCAATTTTGTCGTCGTAAAAAAGCTCCATTAGTTTTGTGCGTCGACCTTCAAGCGTTTTACTCTGTAATTCAAGTGGTTTTCGTAAATCTCTTGTTTCTGAACTCTGTTGAATAAGTATTTTCTTAATCATTGGACCAATCTGTTCAAGTTCATCATTCGAGAGATATTTTTCCTTTATATAATCCAGAATTACCTTCTCAATTGTCGATGCATTGACATCAAGGTTTACACAAGTGTGAGAACGCTTTTTTTGCACACACTTGTAATAGTAGTTATAACTTTTCTTTGAGTGAACATAACCTGCCCCGGAATATGCTGCACCACATTCACCACACCGCATTTTTCCTGTCAGAAAATATTCCCTGGAGTCTTTGTGTTTGACACTAATCTTCTTCTGACGTCGTAAAGAAACTCTATCCCAGAGGTCCTTTGCTATGATGATCGGTAATACATTATCAATTCTTACAATCTGATCGTCAGGTTTAAACACCCTGTTTCCCGACTTCTTTGATAGTCGTTTATTAAAAACATAAATCCCTAAATATTTCTCATTCAATAAAATGTCAGCAATACTGTTTTTCCCGAAGGCAGAACCAACCTTAGTTCTCATACCGAGAGCATTAAGCCTTGATGCTATATCCATATAACCTTTGCCGTCAGCGTAATACTCAAAAATCAGATTAACAGCCTGCGCTTCTTTCTCATTAATTACATATTTCTTGTCTACGACATCAAAACCTAATGGAGGTATCCCACCGTTATGCAATCCCTTAAGTGCATTCTCTTTCAAGCCTTTATTAACTTCCCGCGCTAAGTTTTTGGAAAAGTATTCGCTCATTCCTTCTAGTACTGACTCGAGAATTATAGATTCTGGTGAGTCATCTAGCGGCTCGGTTACCGAAATAAGTCGAACGCCATTGTCTTTCAACAATTTCCTATACAGCGAACTATCATATCTGTTACGGGCGAATCTATCAAGTTTATGAACAATAACATATTGAAATATTCTATCCTTTGAATCTAGGATAATTTCCTTAAACTGGTCTCGATTATCAGTTGTTCCACTTTGCGCTGCGTCTGAGTAGACCTTGATTAGTTCAATGTCATTCTTAATGCAGTATTCAGTAATTGCTCGGATCTGTGCATCAATGCTTTCATTGCGTTGATTATCTGAGCTGAATCTGGCATATGCTACTGCTTTTTCGTTTGTCTTTCCCATTTTGCTCCCCTCTCTCGCATTTAGCATTAGAAAAAATAACTAGATTGTCGAACTTATTTCTTCAAAGTATTATTCCATAAATTACTCTTCCCAAAACGTTCACTTGATTTCTTTCAAATACCATCTGCGAAGATGATTCAATTCCATTTCCAACAAATTCAACTAGTACTCTATCGGTTAGTATGTGAATTTTCGATAATATGTAGGCTTCATTGTTTATGCTTAAGGCTACAGTATCCCCATTATTGAAGCCGCCGTCACACTCAATGATAGCAATCGAATTAATCGGATATTCTTTTTCCATTGAAGTTTGTTTTATAACTAGACCTAATAAAACCTCTGATGATAAAGAGTAGGGAACAAAAACCTCTCCATGTAGGATGTTTTTTTCATCCGAAAAGTTGCTACTATAAAAGCTTGAGTAAGTCGTTACTGATTTCAACCCAGGATTAAATAAGTCGTTACAAGTATTCAGTAATGAACCGCTATATTCACCGTAATTGAAAAGTTGAAAAAGAAAGTGATCTGCTTGTTTGAAATCACCTTGAACCAGACTGACAAAATCTGAAATTTCATCTAATAGTTCTATAATTTTTGCTGAGATACTTTTATCGGTTATATAGTAAAAATATAAATCTAGTTGCCATATAAAAGTAAAGGTTGCCAATTTCTGGAGATAGTTAAAACCATGTTCAAGTAATAGCGGATCAATGACTCCAATTTTAAACCCTTCGAAATACTTGAGATGTTCTTCTCTTTCTGATTTGAATTTCCTTCGCAAACTTTCAAGATCTGTCTCGAACGGGATGTAGTCTTTCAGATCAAATGATTTCAAATTCCAAAGTGATCTCTTTGATTCTAGAAAGGATTCTACAATTTTACTCTTTTCTTTGCTAAATAAGAAAAAGTCGCGAAGAAATAGAGAGACAAATTGTTCAGTACAATCTTTGTCTACAATAGAATCATAACTAATGTATTTTGCAAATGATTTGAAAAATTCCGATAAACCGTTATTTCCCTGAAGTGAACTCGTCAGAATAAAATCGTATAAAACTGCTTTCTGAAAACTCAAATCTGCGTTGTCGAGTGTTAAGAAATCAATCAATTCCTTGGATTCACTCACTCCAAGTAAAAGTTTATAATCAGAAATGCCAATAATATCTCCGATCTTTATTAGTTTATCAACACCAATTACTTTTTGTTCCTCACTGAGAAATCTATAAACAGAGGCTGGTGTAATGTTCAATGCTGAAGCTAATTTGTATCTACTATATTTATTAACAATAAGTCTATGGCTAATTACTTTTTTAATGTTCATTCACTTTTTCCTCGTTTTAAGTATGTACTAAAAATAGTCTTATTGCAAGAAGAAACATTACTAAAAAACAAATAATAACCAAATTAATATATTACTAAATAACATAGTATGCTATAATGCCTCTGTAAGGAGAGACAATGAGTACACTAAATTATTCAGTAGAACTAATGACTGAAGAAAGATTATTTGAACTCGGAAAATCTCTTGCAGCATATCTTATTAATAACGGCATACTCAAAAGCGAACAGAATGAACACATTATGCTGGAATCTCAATTGACTTCCAATACAGTAGATGATAATTAAATGCCTTATCAAATTACTGTATAAAGTCAAATATAGAAGACATAACTCGACAAGTAGTGTAAGGAAAAGATCAACTCTGGTTTGGATTGGAATACTTTGGTAATGTGACTGAAATGTCTTAAATTTGAAAGACACAAATTGATCTAGACTTTTGTGCCTCTCTCGCTCCGTCGCAGGGTCCGGACTCGCTCTTTCGGCACCGCCTTATCGGCTGGGTATTCTGTTGATAAGAAAAAAAGTGTCTCGTTCGTGAGTTGCGAGACCCAGTCTCACTCACTCGACACAAAGCAAAATTTGGTGCGCGAGTGTAGCGCGCAATCTTGCTTTAGGCCTTTATGCCAAGTAGTCGCTCTCATAGCGACTAGACCCTAATTCGGGTCTTAATTTAATAAGATTACGGCTGAAAGACAAGAAAAAGATTTAATCAAGATTCACGTCGGTTTACGTGACCGTAAAACCAACGTAGAAGCTAAAGAAAGGATTCGAAAAATGTATAACATTTTTGTCTCTGAGTACAATAACAACTCAAAGAAGATATCTCATGTTCTCAGTAGAACATCTTCTTTAGCTTTGTCTGCATATATCTCTGATCAGGAACGAGCAGATGATTTAAAGATCTATTCACCAGACAAGAGTCGTGACCTGGGAGAGGTTACACCTATTGGTTTAATCCTACCTGATGATATCCCTGAATCAGATCTCGAACTGATCCATAATACAAAAAACTACACTAGTGTATTTGTTGGGGATTGTTATCCTAGTTTACCTAAAGATTCACCGGTAAGACTATGCATTTTGATAAGGGATCCAAATGTCATTTCAAGATATTGGTCTCTCAATGATCAGCATGTTGCTGAGGTAGCAAAACAAACTCAAAAAATAAGACTGAGTGATGATAAGAATATTATGCGTTTGTATACGACGATGGTCCATGCCTTACCAATCGCCCACAAACACTTTCCAGCAAACCTTTACGTATCTCGTGAGGATTTAGTAGATGTTAATGTTAACACGCTCCTAGAGCTCTACTATGAGTTCTATTTGTCCAAGGGATATGTTGTTGAACTGGCAACTCACAAAAACGAATTGAATATTGATCATGCTCATTCTCTGATATCGGCAATGACCTTGAACTATAAAAATGCCAATCAACCGGTGATTTTTGATAGTAAAAATTTCATCCCTTGGTTATCTCGAAATTACTATAATCGTTCTTCTGAAAAGATAAAGACCTACGAACACAAAGTCGAGTATTGGAGAATGATGGTTAATTCAGATCCTAGTGATAGAAATAGAACTAAGGTTCTGAGTTGGAGTGTAAAACTAGAGAATGAAAAAAGAGAGTATCAGGATATTAACAATATTATTGGTGAGAAACTAAACTCTGGGTCAACTTACGATAAATATAAATCCAAGTTTATTCAAAACCAAATATCCCGGTATGGAAAAGCGGCTACCTCGAAACAACTCTTTTCTCCAAACAAAAATCAAGAGGAAATCTATCACGAAAGTTTTGACTTTCTTGATCGGTTCAAAGTTAGGTTTGCTCAACTCTTAAATAGTAACTTAACCAGGAGTGGATTACTTAATCCTGGCAAGGAACTTTATACAGCTGTTCAATCTTCTAAACTCTTCATTACGATCAAGGAAGGTGTTGATTGGAATGTTGAACCAATTCGTAGAAAAGAGATTAACTTTAAGATTAAAGATCTTTTCGAAAAGGATAAACACAAATACTTCAAAGACGATGATAAAAATAAAATTGCTAAGAGAGATCGCAGGAGGGTTATTGTGCATGAATTCCGAAGCGCCTTGAAAGCAAGTTTCATCAAGCAAAAATTTGAGATTGCGACTGTTATTGGAAAAGCCGAGTCATGGATAAAGGAGTGGGAAGATAAAATCAAGCAAAGAAGATCTGACCTTCAAACAGCAATAAATGAACTTGATCTTTCGTTGTTTCCAAAAAACTGGCAAGCCTCAATGGATGCGATAATGCAAAGAAAGCATTTGTTTAGTATTGAGAAGAAGATCACCCCTGAACCATTGAAAAATACCGAAGGGAAGCAAAGAGTTATTGTGTCTGAGACTCTAGGCGAAGATGTTAATCGGAAGTTGGGCGTGAATGATTTGAGCTTTGATTATATCGCTTCGTTGAATCAAAAGGCTAAACCGGTTGGGAGTAATGATGTGCCTCCTGAGATTATGGTAAGAAAAGGTCTTGTCGAAATGTTGTTTGAGTTTCGGCGCCTTCTTGAAGAAGTCGATTATCAAAACTACGATTTCGATCTTACTTACCCAAATCGACTGAGATATAGAAACGATTCACTCATGTTGTCTGACGATAAGATGGAAGAGATCATGCATATCGTTGATGATTACAGTTGTTCAGTAACTGATGCGATTGATGATGCTTATCAACGTGGTATCTTGACTATTCCAGATTATGAATTCTATGATCGAGAATTGGAACGCTAAAGTCTTTAATCAGCCACTATCTATGTGGAGAAAGCTAAACTATGACAACAACTATTGAAACAGTTATGCAGTCGGATATCTTTGGGGAAGAAATCAATGTTAATGATGTTGATAAAAAGCCTGGGAGAAAAAGTGTCAAAGAAAAGAATCCTCAAACTGTGGCTCCTATAAAGCCATCCCAGCGATCAAACGAAATAGTAGAGGTCAATGTGGTCGATCTTCATGAACACCCGCTGAACGAGGTTATTTACCCTTCAGTTAACGATGCTGAGACTGTTAACCAATTGCAAGAAAGCATTTCCAGAAATGGTTTAATTCAGCAAGTGGTTTGTACAAGAACGAAAGAAGGGGAGTATATCATTTTAGTTGGCCACCTTCGGGTTCGTGCATTCCGGGGTTTGGTTTTGCAGGGTCACTCTGAGTACTCAAAAATCAAAGTTGGTTTGAAATTCTTTGAAAGCGATGATGCAATCTTGGAATACATGATCGAAGCGAATGTAACGACTCGTCACAAGAGCGAGTATTCAAAACTTGTTGAGACCGGTTTACTTTCTGACCTTTATCAAAAGAGAAAAGTCCTTGATCAAGTCAACAAAGGAGTAACCGAAATCAAATATGTTTCTGAGAAGATGGGTATCTGTACGACTCAAGCTTTTAAATATCTTGAGAACTATAAGAAGATTGGGCTTGAAAAATTCAAAGAGATAATCGAAAACAATCCAGAGATAACGCTGAATGAGCTGTTCCCGAAACTGAAAAGTGGGGAAGTAGACAAAGCTATTAAATCTACAAATGAAGAAGCTGCACCTGCGTTCTTCTCGAAACCACTAAATAAAAAGGTGACCCGGTTAGTCACAAATTATCAATTACAAACTGAAAAACTGCTTTTGACAATTGAGCTTTTGTCAGGAAGTGATATTCTTTCGAAAACAGGTTCAAAGCAACTAATGGCTGTCAGAAAACAGATAGAGGTTATAAAAGATTCTCTAGTCCAAGAAGTTAAACCGCTTGAATAGTTTGATTTATCACAGAAAAAATCATTTTGCACGTTATAGATAAAATTTTCAATGCTTATTGTGCGATTGGATTTCTTCGTCTTTATATACTACTTGGATAATAATCCGATTAACAAATTCGTAAAGATCTTCTTTCTTTTCGTCAGATACAACAATAATACTAGTGTCTTTTATAAAGGCGAATGAACAATTCTCGTAAAACTCAAGGATATCCTTTGGTGTTAAGTTCTGTAATAACCAAACTTGACCTTGCTTAGAACCATGTACAAAAGTTATCTCTAAATTTAGTTGATTCATTTTCAACCTCCCTAATCACTTATATACGCAATAATTTCATGTTCTTAGAATAAAGTAATATAGACACCTCTAATAAACCTATACGCTCTAAATTAAGTAAATCCTAAATAAAAGGGTATATTCGTGCTGAAAAAACCTAGGATGGATCATGTTTGTTTTCTATAAGCCAATCTTCATAAGTCGATTTTAAACCTACTCCATTTTCGACAATACTAATTAACTCCTTTAACTTCTTAACAGTGAACATGTTATTATTTCTGTCCTTTAGAAAACGATATAAGTTTCCACGGTCAATCTTCAGGTCGTTAATTGCATAATCATATACTTTGATTTTCTTGTCAAGCAATATAAAAATGTATTCACGAGCTAAGTCCTTTTCAACATGATCAACTGTTTCAAAGTGGTTTTGAACTAACCCTCTCATTTTTTGTGTGAGGTTTTGTCTAACATTTTCATTCAACTTATCAGGATCTGCAGACAAATAAAGTTTCAATATTTTAGGTGGTAAAACACCAATCCAAAAGTCCTTATTTTTGAAATTCATATTATATTCATATTTTCGATTGAATCCAGTTCGAAGTGTATCATAAAAAGCAATTAGGAAAGACTCGACCATATGAGCTCGACTATTGCCACCTTTAGGCTTATATCCTTTTACCTCAAATTCTTCAATAATCGTTGGTACTAAATCTTCAGGACGTTCTTTGCCAACCCTACCAAAATCAGAGTTTCCACCTTTTCCGGACAAGTGACCACTAAATCTTATCAAGGGTGTTTCTGAGATCCCGATATAAAGCCGACCAGTCTTAATATCCTCAATCATGTACGCAGAAACAACAACATCTTTTGCTGCACGTTGCTTGCGTCGATTTCTTGCTTGAACCTCCCCCATTGTATGAAGGGTTCTATTCTGAATTTCGGTGATTAGTGTTTTTGTCATAACGCTCCAGGTGGATTTTTACTTAGAAATATATATTTTTTAAATAATATATAAATTTCATATCCTATATATATTATACCACAAAAAAGCGAAATTAAAATTAATATTTCATATATGAAAGATTTTGGTATATACTAAAAATAAGAGGTAAAACAATGGCAATAAAGTTCTACAAACTAATAGATTTGTTAAACAAAAGAGGAATACCTAAAACAAAACTTAGAGAGGATCTAAAATTTGGTTCCAATACTATTGCGAAATTTGCCAATAATGAAACGGTAAGTCTAGAAGTAATTGATAAATTGTGCAAATATCTAGATGTTCAACCCGGAGATATTATCGAGTATATAAGTGAAGATAATTGATGTTTTTACTATTTTTCTGTTTTGAAGTTACTCTTCACTTTTTGTAACAATAATTATGAAACATCAATAAGAGGGAAAAATATGAATGAAATAAACTATGACATGTTGGCTCAAGAAGCATTCTCCATTTTGTGTAGTGTGGGATCACTTCATAGAAGGCAGTTTGTTGATTTGATTAAGAGAAATGTTGGCGAAAATAGGTCGTATGAGCTTAAACTACTAAAATCTGATGAGATGGGAAGTGATCAAATCTCAGTGAAACTGCTAAGAAAATTTGCAGGTCTCCGAGGCGATCGTTTTAAATATGACTCGAAAACTCAATGCTGGATTCGGAAATTTTAAAGATTTTGCGCGTATTCAAAACAGGTAATGTAAACAAATGAACCAATTAGTATCGATTAATTTTGGTTACTTTAAGTTCTGATTATTTAGGTCAAAATTGGTCATTAGAGTGTAGTGGTATTTTCTTTGGACACCTCAACCAAAAATATGAAGAGTTTGAGTGAAAATTACTAGCGCATCTAAATCAAATATGTTGATTGTGATACTATAGAGTAGAACGTTTGTATTTTCTTTATAGCAGCATCAAAGATTCTTGGTTCTAATGTGGATACAGTTGATTAAGTAATTATCACAATCGAGATTTGAGTGGAAAGGTGGGTAATCAAATGACCTATTATAATGAAGACAGAAGTTTTACAAATTTTGTTCATAGAAATCTGGCTTTACCTATTATTTATCAAAAGCTTGATTGGGTCGAACAGAATACTGATCCAATTTATCTTCAACAAATTGATATAGATAATGGGATTGATTACATTATGCTTGATTAGGTCAAGGAGAATACACTGCGGAAAGTGCAGGTCTAGAACCAGGCACACTAAATCCTTATGTGGTCGAAGTCATGAAAGAGATCGGTTATGATATCTCTCAAAATGAAACCAAGTCTGTCTTTGATTTCTATAAAGCAGGTAAACGATATACCTATGTGGTTAAAGTCTGTGATGCGATGAACGGTCAACGTTGTCCTATCTTCCCAGGTGCCCTCAATACCTTAAGTTGGAACCTAGAAGATCCTTCCGCAGCGAGTGGATCTCACGAGGATAAACTCAATAGAACTCGTCAGATACGTGATCTAGTCTTAGAGAAAGTAAAAGCATTTATTAAAGATCCAGTAAGTAGTGAACAACTCTAAGAAAAGCGTCCTTGAATCATCAAGGACGCTATTTTTATTCTATTTCGAAATCTCCACTGATCGACTTATGATTCAACTTGATTAAGCCATCACCTATGACGATGGATTTATTGTGGCGAGGTGTATCATAATCTTCATCACCGATACGTAATTCTCCACTGTTTGAGATAAACGAGACGGTCAATCCTTTATGATCTACATCCATTTCCAATTGGACATCACCACTGATTGTATTGGCACTTAAGTTCTTGATCGATTTGGCTTCTAAACAAGCATCACCAGAGGTCGTATTGATTTTGATGTCTTCAGCACTACCTTCATAGTTGATGTCTCCACTAACGCTTTCGATCGACAAGATCTTACCAGTATGAGAATCGACTTCGATATCTCCACTGACACTTCTCAGTTGAAGTTGACCACCGATAGTTGAACAGTTTATATCGCTTGAGACCCCATTGATCAAAATGAGATCCGCATCGATATCATCTAAGCCTATATCTCCACTGACACTATGGATTTCAAGAGTTTCGAAGTTCAATTCATCGATTTTGATGTCTCCACTGGCTGTCTTACATTTCAATTCTTTAAGAGAGTTGGGTAACTCTAAATGTAGATCTACCGGATCAAGACTGCTTTTAAAGATCTTATTGATCGAAGAGACAGTCACATACAGAGTCTTGCCTTCTTGTCTAGAAGTAACTTCTGTGGAAAGTTTCCCTAATAACTTCTTTGAGATCTCATAATCCACATGAGCTTGATTGTCATCAGAGACATTAATTGTCACATCCGCATGTAGACCATCGATGATGACCTTCTCTACATCTTCACTATAGATTCGATCGGATTTAGATTCATACACTTGAGGTGATTCTAAACGCTTAAGATCTAAAGACTCAAT
>DITO01000174.1 GCA_002422065.1 Erysipelotrichaceae bacterium UBA6182
GTAGACAATTGATAAAGCGTCTCAGTGCAGCCTCCTTGATGCGTACAATATACAAAAATTATAGCTAATTATTTGACATATCTATAAGAATTTACCATTAGTTTGAGATGCTTTTATACCAACTTTAAAATCAATGCTATGCTGATATAAGAAGCTTCAAGTAAAGTTGACGTTGACGTAAATAGAAATAAATGATAATGTGTAACAATACTACTCGTACTGGAGGAAATAAAATGAATTACCAATCTTTTCTTGACTGGCTTATAATCGATAAAAAAATGAGTGCTCGTTCTGCTAAAGATGTAATTAGTAGAGTAAAGAGAGTCTTAAAGGTTCTTAATATAGATGTTTTGACTTCTTCATCATGTAGCGATCTAGTTTCATCACCATGGTTCATATCTCAATCTATGTTTATCAAAGCTCAGCTTAAACGCTCGGTAGTACTTTATTTTGAGTTCAGTGAATCAGAATAGATTCTTATGAGAGGCAATAAAATGAAGGCAATGTCACTATTCTCTGGAGCAGGGATTGGTGAGTATTACTTGGCTAGAAACAATGTTGAGGTTGTTGTTGCAAACGAAATCGCAAAAAAGAGAGCAACGACTTTTTCATATTTATACCCCAATTGTCAAGTTATAAATGGCGATATTACAAAATCTGAAGTTCAAAACAAGCTTATAGATCTTGGAAGAAAGAACAATATAAGCTTGATAATTGCAACTCCACCTTGCCAAGGTTTAAGTTCAGCAGGCACAAACAAAACTGAAAACTCACTTTATAACGACCCACGTAATTTTCTAATTCTATCAGCATTAAAAATAGTTGATGAATTATCTCCGAATTACTTCCTCATAGAAAATGTTCCGCGATTTCAGCAAATGCTTTTCCCATTGGGGGAAGACCTTATTCCTTTATATGATTTACTCAAATTGAAATACTCAAGAGAGTACAACGTTACCCACGATATATTAAATGCAGCAGATTATGGAGTACCACAAACAAGACTAAGAATAGTTTACCGTTTATGGAAGAAGGGACTCGTTTGGAATTTACCCAAAAAGGAAATGCAATTAACATTACGAGATACTATTGGTTATCTACCAAGTCTAGAATCTGGTGAACATTCAAACATCAAAAATCATTGGTCAAGAATACATGCAAAAAATCACATTGACTGTATGAGGAATACCCCAACTGGCAAATCTGCATTCAGTAATATTGAATATTATCCCAAGAAAGAAGACGGAACGAGAATAAAAGGATACAAAAACAGCTATAAAAGAATGAGATGGGATTTTCCAGCACCTACAATTACAATGAGAAATGAAATTATCTCTTCACAAGAAAATGTCCATCCTGGAAGACAGTTGTCTGATGGAAGTTGGAGTGATGCAAGAGTTTTGACCTTAAGAGAACTGTTGATTGTTAGTTCACTTCCAGCTGATTTGGACGCTCCCAATTTCTTGACTGAAACAGCATTTCGACAATTAGTAGGTGAGGGTATTCCACCTCTAATGTTGGAAAAAATCATACTGGGAATTGGAGAAATTAACAATGCATAAAACCTTAGTCGGTGTATCCTTATTTGCGGGGGGTGGAATTACTGAAACATATTTTGACGAAATTGGGATCAAGATTGCTGTTGCTAATGAACTGCTTACAAAAAGGGCGGATTTCTATAAGTTCACTCACCCAGATACAGAAATGATTTGTGGAGATATTACTGAACAGAAAGTATTTGATTTAGTTATAAGTAAAGCTAAATCTAATGGTGCAAAGTTCCTACTTGCGACACCGCCATGTCAAGGTATGAGCACTTTGGGAAAAAGAGAATATACAACAGATAAACGTAATTCACTAGTTCATTATGTTTTAAAGGCAATAGATACCTTGTTACCTGAATTTGTATTGATTGAGAATGTTCCTATGTTTGCCGATCTTCTATTCAACATAGATGGCACGACTTATACAGGAGAATCAGAATTCGACAAACCTTTTAAAATTTTTGACTTACTAAATATTTTATATTCAGAAAAATACTGTATTGAAATGAAGCTTCTAAACGCTATGCATTATGGAGTACCTCAAAGCAGACCACGCCTAATAATAAAAATGTTTAAGAAGGATAAGACTTGGCCATGGCCAAGTGAGGAAAATAGAATTATTACATTACGACAAGCTATTGGTGATTTACCCTCACTTGAATCAGGCGAGAAATCAGATATTCAATGGCATTATGCACTTCAACATAATGAGAGACAAGTGTTAGCATTAAAACATACACCTGAAGGTAAAAGTGCGATGAAAAACACTGTTCACTTTCCTAAGAAAAGTGATGGTAGTAAAGTAAAAGGGTTTCACAATACTTACAATAGAATGCGCTGGGATGAACCTGCACCAGCAAGAACAACAAATAATCACTTGATTAGCGGCCATAATAACGTTCATCCAGGCAGACTTCTTCCTGATGGAACTTGGAGTGATGCTAGAGTCCTTACTTTTAGAGAATTATTGATAGTTTCCTCTTTGCCCTTAACATGGAATATCCCAAGTGATTTCAAGGAGTCTGAAGTAAGAGAAATGATAGGGGAAGCAATTCCTCCATTGCTCAGTAAGAAAATAGCAGAGAGAATCGGGAAATGAAGGAGGTATCAAAAATGGCTTACAACCATAGTTCATCAAGGGAGAAATGGACAATTATGATGTACATGCGTAATTTTGACTTAATGGTAAATTACGCTTATGCTTTACGCTCATCTAATGCTTTAACTGAGGATAATATTGATGAAATACTATCAAGAATGGAAGAAGATGGCATTTACAGGCCAAGATATGGAGGTAGTACATTTACTGGTCAGTTCAAATCTATTCAAATAGCTTGGTATATGTTTGGATATTATAACAAGTCGAGGAGAAGAGACGAAGAAAAGAAGATGGTCTTTAGTCCACTCGGGAACCTACTACTCGATAATCTCAAAGATAGAGAAAAAGTTAGAAAGATATTTCTAACAATGTTAATTGGAAACGGATTTAGGCAACCATTTAGTCAAATGGATGAACGTTTTAATATTTATGCATTTAGACTAATTTTTAAACTTTTAAGAGATCCTCGCTTAGAGGGTAGGCTTTATAATGATGAAGTTTTTTATTATGCAATGTTTCTAAAAACAGTTGATGATGATACTTATGAACAATTAATAGAGGACATTTTAATTCTACGAGATCGAGATCCATTTGAAAAGTTATTGGAGTATAAGCAGAATGAACGTGTAATAGGATTAGCTTGCCATGAATGGAGATATGCAACTGGCATGCTTGAGTCAGCCGGTATTGTTGACATATGTAACGATAATGGTAATCGAAACATCGGTGAATTGTCATATGGCAATATCAATTCATCTACTGGGCGACCTAACGCAATTAGACATTATACTGAAGACTATATTATTTTAAAGAGGGACTTAATTCAATATATAGATATCATGCTTAATGAATATCAGTATAATGTGAGACCATTCCCTGACGACGAGTTATCAACTAGATTTAATAACTCCATCGTTGTGGAAATGTATTCATTCTATCCTCCAGAGCTCTTAAGAGAATTGGGTTTATCTTCTGAAACAGATAGAGCAATTTCGATTATGCTTAGTATTGCAAATGATGTAAACTACTACTCTCGAGAAGAGATAAGTACTGGCGAAAATTTCGAAGTAACTTTAACTAGTGCTTTTAATATGTTTTCAGATGTTGAAGCTCGAAGAATTGGTGGTGCTGGCAACTCCGATATTGAATGTCTATTCTATGTTTCAGACACAAAGAGAAAAAAATTTGACATTGAGGCAAAGTCAACTTCAAGGAAACTACTCCAAATCAATTCACGTAGACTAGAAACACACAGACAAAGGATTGGTTCAACTTACACTTTAGTAGTAACTCCAAATTTTTCTATTGGAGCTTTGAGAGATATCAAAGACCAAAGAACTGTTATTGTTAAGTCTGCTACTTTAGCAAATTATTTTTATCAATATATTTTAAAAGATGGTAGAAACATCTCTTACTTCAAACTTAATGAAATAATAGAGGGAAATATTGGTGGAGATATTACTGACTCAATAAATGACTTTGTATTTTCTAATTTTGGGCATACGGCTAATGACTTAAGGATAAATAGATAAATCAAACTAGAATGATTGATTTAAAGAAGAGTACACTCATTTATCTATATTAAAAATATCAATTTAGATAAAGAGACTGACTATAATTTGAACTTCGCCAAAATACACAACTCTTTGAACGTGA
>DITO01000169.1 GCA_002422065.1 Erysipelotrichaceae bacterium UBA6182
GATCATGGCATTCTTATTCAACCCTCTGTTGAAGTTAATGATGTTGTTGTCTATATATCTTATGCAGCAACAACCATAAAACATGAAGGACAAGAATATATTATTGTTGAAGGAAAAGATATTCTTGCAATCGTTAAATAGGAGGCATCATGGCAAAAGAACTAAAATTTCATAATCAATCCCGTAAATCAATGGTAAAAGGGATGGATACACTCGCAAATGCTGTTAAAGTCACTTTAGGACCTAAAGGTCGTAACGTTGTACTGGAACGATCTTATGGTTCACCATTAATTACTAATGATGGCGTTAGTATCGCAAAAGAAATCCAACTTAAAGATCCCTTTGAAAACATGGGAGCACAGTTATTATTAGAGGTAGCTAATAAAACTAATGATGTTGCTGGAGATGGGACTACCACGGCTATTCTACTTGCTCAAGCCATGATTCATCAAGGCTTGAGTGCTCTTAAGAGTGGTGCTAATCCTGTTTTTATGCGTGAAGGAATCCAACTTGCCGCAAACAAAGTTAATGATTTCTTACTCTCTCAAACGACTTTAATAAAGACGTCTCAAGACATTGCTGATGTTGCCGCCATATCATCAGGAGATAGTGATATTGGAGCAATCATTGCAAAAGCCATGGATAAAGTGGGTAAAGACGGAGTCATTACCGTAGATCAATCCAATACATTTGAAACTGAACTTGAAGTCGTAGAAGGACTTCAATATGATAAAGGTTATATTTCACCTTACATGGTAACCAACCGTGAAAAGATGGAGATTTTATTAGAAAATGCATCTATTCTTGTAACGGATCATAAAATATCTTCGATTCAAGACATTCTACCACTCCTTGAACAAATCGTAGCTAATCCTCGTCCACTTCTTATCATTGCGGAAGATATTGATCAAGAAGTTGTGGCTACATTAGTGGTGAACAAGATGAGAGGAACATTCAATGTTGTCGCAACGAAAGCTCCTAGCTTTGGGGATAATCAAAAAGCGATATTAGAAGATATTGCTGTGGTTTCGGGCGGAACTTTAATTTCTAAAGATTTAGGAATGACTCTAAAAGAAGTGACCATGGATCAGCTTGGTCGTGTGAATAAAGCGCTCATCAAGAAAGACGATACCACACTCATTGGTGGTCAAGGACATAGTGAATCTATTCAAGATAGAGCATTAGAAATTAAATCTCTCATTGAAAAATCAAATTCGGACTATGAAAAGAAAAGATATCAAGAAAGACTTGCTAAATTAACGACTGGGGTGGGTATCATTAAAGTTGGTGCTGCTACTGAAAGTGAGTTAAAAGAAAAGAAACTAAGATTAGAAGATGCTCTCAATGCAACCAAAGCAGCAGTTGCTCAAGGGGTTGTGATGGGTGGTGGAAGTGCTTTAGTTCATGCCTACAGAAGTCTTAAAGAAGAAGTTGTTTCTGATGTTGAAGATGTAAGAAGAGGCATTGAGACTGTATTTGAAGCATTACTCATGCCACTATGGCAGATTGCAGAAAATGCTGGATATGATGGACAAGACATAGTATCAAAACAACTTAAAGCAGACGATGGTGTGGGCTTTGATGCTAAAAAAGGCGAGTGGGTAACCATGATTGCTTCTGGTATTGTCGATCCTACCATGGTGACTCGAAGTGCCCTTAATTATGCAGCGTCCATTGCAGGATTATTCTTAACAACAGAAGTTGCCATTGCTTCAATTCCTGATGAACAGAAACCTTCTAACATTGATCCTTCAATGTATTAAATGAAGACTTGTGACATTTCACAAGTCTTTCTTTTAATTCAATCGTGTTTGTGTGATAAAATGGTTTCAGTTTGAATGAAGAGGAAATAGGTCAATGACAAATTATGCGAAGTTATTTGAAAAAGTAAATCATGATAATCCATGTGATATGGTTATCATTGAAGGAGTTGTCGGTGTTGGTAAAAGTAGTTTACTTGAACATTTAGTCAAGTTAGACTTCATCCCTTTTCGTGAACCAGTGGTGGATAATCCTATCTTAGATAAGTTTTATTATGATCGTGCTCGTTATTCGTTTCCATTACAAGTATTCTTCTTAAATAAGCGTTTTGCTCACATTAAAGAAGCTGTTCATGTAACTAAAGCAGTAATGGATCGCTCAATTTATGGGGATGCTATCTTTGCTTCGATGCTAAATGCAAATCAAGAGATGGAAGATATTGAGTTTGAAATTTATCAAGAACTATACCAGAACATGCTTGAACATGTAGCCCCACCTAAACTTATGGTTTATCTACAGGTATCAGTTGATGAGGCAATTCGCCGTATTCAAAAGCGTAATCGTGATTATGAGCAAATTGTTGAGCGGGCTTATTGGGAAAGACTTAATGCTGAATATGAAGTATACTTCTCACAATACAACATATCAGAAGTCCTTGTCATCAATGTCGATCATTTAGACTTTGAAGCCAATGAAGACGATCGTGAATATATCTTAATGCGAATTATTGAACGTCTTCAAGAAATCGATAGTAAGTAATCAATCTATCGTATGAAAGCACATTTTGCAGGATTTGGATTTGCAGCAATCTTTGGAGTTTCTTTTATTTTCTCGAAACTTGCTTTAAGCTTGTTAACTCCTTTTGGCTTGTTGTCACTTCGCTTTATTATTGCCTTTGGTGTCATGCATGTTTTAGTGTCATTAAAGATAATACAAGTATCAATTAAACCATCCATGTTTCGCTTTGTGATTCCTGTTGTTATTGCTCAACCCATCTTATACTTCACTTTTGAAAATATTGGTTTATCCATGGTTCCTTCATCCCTAGCAGGAATTATGATTGCATTAATTCCTTTAGTCACGTTGTTTATGGCATCTTATAGGTTTAAACAAAGCTTAAATCTAAAGCAGTTTCTTTGGATGCTTTTAAGTTTAAGTGGAGTCATTGCGCTTACTCTACTAAACACAACGGATGATGCTACAGTTTCATCACTATTAGGAATCATATTAATGATAGGAGCAGTCATCTCTGCTTCAGTCTTCAATATTTCATCAAGAGAGGCATCCTATCATATGAGTGCCTTATCTCTAACATACATGATGATGGGAGTAGGAGCACTAGGATTTAGCCTACTTCACGGTTTTGAAGTAATAGCACAGTCCCAACCATGGCATATTGCCCTTTGGATTCAAAACCCAGAACTGACATACTCACTCCTATATTTAGGGGTTGTTGCTTCCATTGGTGGATTCTTCTTAGTGAATTATGCACTAAGTCAACTCACTAGTGCTACTGCAAGTGTATATGCCAATTTAGCCACCGTAGTCTCAATTATTGTAGGAGTAGTATTACTAGCAGAACCCTTTAGTCTATGGCATGCACTTAGTGCAATGGCTGTTATTTTTGGAGTTCGTGGCAGTGTACTATCAGTGTGAGGGTAGTTATCACATTCTTTTTTAAAGCAACTTACTCCATAAACATGAACTAAACATCAAGTAAATAAACCTAAGTTGTTTATACAACCATGGTCAACACGAACTATTTGTTGTACAATAGTCTCGCTAACCATAAAAGAAGGCACATTATGTCAGAAATCAAAACATTCACACGGGTACCCACATCATGGGTAGGACCACTATATTTTAAGGCAATGCACAATAAAGATAAAAGTGTGAATAACATCACTTTAAGTGCTCCACTTGCCACCTATGAAACAACCTTGTTTCATTCTGTTGGTCGTGGTGCAAAACTCACACGTCTAACACAATCTTTAGAAACAACGCTCATCTCTGATCATATGACACGCTCTGTTTTGTTGGAGGCTCAACACCCTCTAGAAGCACTTCAAGTAAGCGAATATGTAAAAGCGAATGTAGAAGGCTTTCAAAATACCATCGTATCGAAACATTCAAAGTATGCACAGTTAAAGAAAATTGATACCCACATCATTGCAAATCTTCTCTTTATACGATTTGCTTATGAAACAGGGAATGCTTCTGGACATAACATGTCAACGTTTGCTTCCGATGCAATTACCACTGCAATATGTGAACTATATCCTACACTTAAGTATGTATCATTATCAGGAAACTATTGTACTGATAAGAAAACAT
Organism: Erysipelotrichaceae bacterium UBA6182; assembly: GCA_002422065.1. Classification (GTDB taxonomy): domain Bacteria; phylum Bacillota_I; class Bacilli_A; order Erysipelotrichales; family Erysipelotrichaceae; genus UBA6182. Next base: position 4,096 of record DITO01000169.1, read on the forward strand.
CGAGTGTTAATGCTATACTAGGGCGAGGTAAACACATGGTTGCCTCAATGAGAATCTCAAGAGCACTATGTCAAGAAATCTTAAAAACAACCCCTGAGAAAATCATTGATTTAAACTTAAAGAAGAATATGATTGGATCAATTATTGCTGGGGGTGTTCAAAGTGCGAATGCTCACTTTGCAAACATGTTACTTGCATTCTATATCGCAACGGGGCAAGATGGTGCTAATATTGTAGAGGGCTCACAAGGGATAACACATACCTATCTTGAAAATGATGAGCTTGTCTTTACAGTAACCCTACCTAACATCATTGTAGGTACAGTAGGACACGGTAAAGATAACGATGATGCAAATGATGCACTTAAGACAATGGGTTGTGATCAAGGCGATGGTGCTGTAAGAATGGCTCATATTGCTGCAGCGCTTGTATTATGTGGTGAAATATCCTTATTAAGTGCACTTAGTAATCAACATGAATTAGTTAAGGCTCATCAAAGTATTGAGCGAAAGGGGAAATAGATGATAGGCATTGATAAATTAGGATGTTATATTCCTAAAACAGTATTACCTCTCACTACATTAGCTCACGCTCGTGGTGTTGACTCAGATAAATATACCCAAGGTATTGGTCAACATGAAATGGCTTTAGTTTCTTATAATGAAGATGTTGTAACCATGGCATGTGAGGCTGCTCATACTATTCTTGATGATCATGATAAATCAAGTATTGATATGGTTCTATTTGCTACAGAAACAGGAATTGATTATTCTAAAGCAGCATCAATTTATGCTTTAGATTTATTAGGATTACCTTTAAATACAAGAGCTATTGAACTTAAACAAGCTTGTTATGCTTCTACAGGAGCAATGTTTCTAGCCATGGATTATGTACGCTCACACCCAACTAAGAAAGTCCTCGTTCTATCGAGTGATATTGCATGGTATGGTTTTGAGAATGCAGGGGAAGTGACTCAAGGATCAGGCGCAATTGCGATGTTAATATCAATGAATCCTCGCTTAGGATCAATCACAGAAGGATTAAAGGCAGTCCGTAACGAGAAAGATTTCTATCGACCTATTTATTCAAAAGTACCCATTGTGGATGGTAAACTTTCCATTGAACTTTACCAAGATATGTTAAAAGAAGTCGAAGATCATCAGTCACGACTATATACATGCTTCCATCTTCCATTTGCAAATATGGCGAAGAAAGCAAACAAAGTGTTAGCTCATCCTATGGATGAAGAACATCTTAACATTGTAAAAGAATTAGGTTCAGTGGTGGGTAATATCTATAATGGTTCTCTATACTTAAGTTTAATTTCAGTGCTCATGCATGCGAAAGAAGATTTAAGAGGTGAAACCATTGGGATGTTCGCTTATGGATCAGGAGCTATGGCTGAGTTCTTTACTATCACACTTAATGAAGATTATCACCAAGGAATTAATATCTCATCATTAAATCAACTCCTAGAGGGAAGAGAATCATTAAGCATTGAAGAGTATACTCAACTTATGAAACATTATGAAATGAAAGAATATGCCTCAGATATTGATCTAAGTAAACATGTTAAACCGTATCAAACCTATGTTTTAGAGAGTACATCTCAAGGCCATCGCCTCTATAAGAAAGTAAAATAACGAGTCA
>DITO01000119.1 GCA_002422065.1 Erysipelotrichaceae bacterium UBA6182
CATACTACAGGAGCAGCAAGTACAATTGATCGTATCATCGACGTCTTTCCACCTCACCAACAATCACAGATTAGAACCCAACTTGCATCTGTATTAAAAGGAGTCATCTCACAAGCATTAATTCCTCGTATTGATGAACCAAAACGTGTTGCAGTGCATGAAATTATGGTAATGACCGATGCGATTGGAAATCTCATTCGAGAGAACAAGATTGTCCAAATTAATTCAAGTATTCAAACAGGACAACGAATTGGAATGCAAACCCTTGAAGCTTCTTTAGCAAACTATATTAAGCAAGGAGCAATTGATTTAGAGACTGCGTTAGAATTCTCAAGTAATAAAGAATTCTTGAAACGTTTAATTTAACACCAAAATCACATATTTGTTACAATATTCACACACTTATATCAATCACTGTTGACAATTATACACAGTTGATGTTTAATTAAATTAATAAAAGGAGACACTAACCATGTTCAAAAAAGCAAAGAATAAAAAAGGTTTTACTTTAATTGAATTAATCGTCGTTATCGCTATCTTAGCGGTATTAGCAGCAATTATTATTCCTACGGTAGCCTCAAGTTTAGATAGAGCAAACGAAGCAAGAGATTTAGCAAACGTTAGATCTGCATACGCTGAGTTTGCAGTTGAATTATTAACAGCAGAAGATCCTGCAACTGTAACAGCTCCTGTTGTTCCTGGTGCAAGTGGTGCTACTGTAACTTGTACATTTTCTAATACTGGAACATCAATTACTGCATTTCAATGTGTTATGCCTACAGGAACATATTCATTACAAACTAATGGTCAGATTTCTAAGAACGCAGCACCTGCTGAGTAATATTTATTAATTTATCATAATCTAACCAATGCTTAATTGCATTGGTTTTTTTATGTACTTTTTTCCTGGGATCGAATTATAGTTTAATGATTATATATCTTGAATTACTTTGACACACCAAGTATCATATTTCTAACAGGGGACAACAATATGCGACTACTATCAGAAAAACATGATATAGAATACTGGCAATATAGCCGACAAGCTAACATTGTGTACTTAAGTACACTGTTTTCATATATTATTATTCTTCCATTGTTTTATTTTGTTGGAAATATGATGATCTTCAGCATAAACTTTTACACGATGTTCATAACACTTTATGTCATATATCTTAATCGCAAGCAACGTTATGGTTATGCATCGTTCATATTCATTACTATGGTGACAATAGTCACCAGTATGGAAACGATTGCTTTTGGACTAGAAAGTGGATTTGGTTTATTTCATTTAAATATGGCTATCTTAATCGTTTATACTAACTGGTCTAATCGAAATCGATTTATCGGTGTATTAGTGCAAGGACTTATTTTCATTGCATCTTTCTTTTATCTTCAAGTATACCCTCCAATGACTATTGTTGAACCACACTTTGTTCAAATATTCTTTGTAATGAACGTTATTCTAAATATTACTGCCGTAGCTCATTCTGCATATTACTATGAGAATATAGCTAAACGAAATCGCACACAACTTGAAGCACTTGCACAACAAGATCACCTTACAGGACTTCCAAATCGCTTAAGTCTTAATCAATACCTTACTAAAACACTTGATAAAGACTATAAAGGGTTAGGTGTCATGATGATCGACATTGATCACTTTAAAAATATAAACGACACCTATGGACATTTAGTAGGGGATGAAGTACTTATAAAAATGGCTGAATTATTGAAGAAAGGCATGAGAGATGATGATTTAGTTGTAAGATATGGTGGAGAAGAATTCCTTGTTATTATGGAAATGGAGCGTGCACGTTTCTTTAGAGAAAAAGCTCAACGCCTTCTAGAACTCATTCAATCCACACCTTTTGAAACTAATCAACAAACATTAAACATCACAGTGAGTATTGGAGCATTCTATAATTGTTGTAACATTGATCTAAGTCTAGAAGAATGTATCCGAAATGCAGATAATTTCCTTTATAAAGCAAAAGAACAAGGAAGAAATCAAGTTGTAAATAATTAAGCTATCGAAAGATAGCTTTTTATAAAGCTTAATTTCATGATAGAATAGTAATAATTTAAATAATTCTACATGTAATTATAATAACTATGTGTTATAATTTGTGTAATAAGAAAGGATACTCGATGAATTCAACTTTACCACGCTGGGAGGAACTTCCTAAAATCGATTTATATGTTGATCAAGTGTTAACACTTATAAATCCTTATTGCGTAAATGTGCATGTCAAGCCACTTACAAAGGCAATGATTAACAATTATGTCAAATTAGGTCTCATTCCACCTCCAGTAAAAAAACGCTATCAACGCCTTCATATTGCGTATTTATTCGTAATTGTGTTTCTTAAAGAAGGGTTTGATATATCCCTTATTAGACAAGGCATTATTACTGAAACAAAGCGTTTAGGCTTAAAAGAAGCGTACAATGCTTTTTTAGAAGCACTTGCTTATGCATTAGATGCACCACAGAATACTGTGGTCTTACATGATGGAATAAGTCCTATCATGTTTCATGCAACTCAATGTATTGCACATCAAATGAAAGCTCAACAGTGGATTAATTCATCGAATTAAAACAATGACAGAAAAAATTGCGATTTTAACCGACTCAGGTAGCGATGTTCCTGCATCTATGATGCAAACACATCCTATCTTTATTCTACCGCTTCAAGTTAACTACAAAGGCAGAAGTTATCGTGACGGTGTTGATATTGACTCTAAAACTGTATTTGAGAATCTTCATAAAGAAGTACCTACCACATCACTTCCTTTTGGTGAAGATTTAGAACACTTAGTAACAACCATTAAATCACAAGGATTTACTCGAATCGTAGCAGTGATGTTATCTTCAGGTCTTTCTGGAACATGTAATATGGTTCAACTTTATGCGAAAGAAAGTGAATTTCCAATGGATGTTTTTGACACTAAGAACATTGGTATTGGAAGTGGATTAACTGCCATTCGTGCAGCACAGTGGGTTCAAGAGGGACTATCCTTTGAGCAACTTAAAACGAATATTGAAGAGTCTATAGAGAGTACTAAAGTTTTCTTTGTCTTATCAACGCTTGAATACCTCATTAAAGGGGGGCGTATTGGTAAAGTGAGTGGCTTCTTAGGAACTGCACTCGAGTTAAAGCCACTAATCACTTGTGATGATCAAGGAATTTATACTACGATTGCAAAAGTGAGAGGACGTCAAAAATCAGTGAAGGCTTTACAAAGTAAGGTTGAATCTTTCTTTGATCCAAATAAGAAATACCTTATTGGTATTGCTCATGCGAATGCAAGTGAAGATGCTCAAGTTCTTAAAGAAAATCTTCAACTATTATTTCAAGATCAAGCAACGTATTTCTTCTCAGAAATATCTCCAGCATTAGGTGTACATACTGGACCTGGTTTACTAGGAGTTGGAATTTCTACCTTATAAAAATAAG
>DITO01000052.1 GCA_002422065.1 Erysipelotrichaceae bacterium UBA6182
ACAGTTTTTAACTACAGGTACAAATTTGAAATAAAAAATTAGGTAAAAAAACATTTCACCATGAAGATAGTGAGATGTTTTTTTAATGTTCATTTGTAGACAAAATGCACCCGTTGATCTATAAATAGTAGACAATATTTGATAGGCAATCAAACTTAATACATTCTTAAGATATGGAAAAATTAAATGTGATATAATTGCTTCATATATACTTCGCAATTATACTTTTTAATACAGGCATTTTCACCAATTATTCATGAAAGGATGGTATTTTTTATGTCCATCATAAGAATTGACTACGAAGAGGCATTTCTGAATACCAATGATGCGGGGTTTATTTTAGACTTACAGGGTATCCACGTTAACGCAAATCAAAAGGCTTGTAACTTACTGGGATATACACAACAGGAGATTATTGGGTTATCGTATAAAGACGTTTCTATTGAAATCCCACAAAGTACTCAAATACTGGAAGGAATTAAAGGAAATGAAGTCTATCCAGTATATAAACGATTATTCAAGAAAAAAAACGGTGATATTATTCCGGTTGAAATCAACATTTGTATGATTCATGACGAGGATGGAAATCCTGCATATATACAAAGTATCGTTAGAGATATAACCAAACAGACAAGTGAACAGGATAAACTCAAACAGATGCTGAGTTTTTCAAGTCTGTTTATTAATCAAGATCGCAACACAATTAATGTTCAACAAATATGTGATGACTTCATGAAACTTTGCAATGCTCGATTTGTTGCATTTAATCTTTATAATATAGANNAAGACTGTCGCACTTTCAGGCGATAAAGGTATGATATCAGCTGCATCACGTCTTTGGGGAGAAAAAATTCAAGGAAAAGAATGGGCGCATGATCCAGTTAGAGCAGAGAGAATAAAATCAAATATTGTCACACGCTTTATCACACTCAGTGATCTTACTGGTACTGTTATTCCTAGACGTATAGTGATCCTCCTTATGTCTGTTTTCAATCTCGGAGAAACGACAGTTGTAAAAGTAATGAAAGCACAAAAGATGATAGGTGATTTTACAATCATCATGAGTAAATCGGAAACTTTCAACGAACCAGCAATTGCAGTAGTGTTTGCCAACCAAATAGGATTGCTGATTGATCGTATACGTTCTGAAGAGGTTGTTGAAACTGTACAAAATCAACTCAAAGAGAGTGAAGAACAGTATCGTATGCTCTTTAGTGAAATGAAACAGGGCATCGCATTGCACGAAATATCGCGGAAAAATAAAAAGTCACAAAAATCTTTCACCTTTATTCAAGCTAACGTCAAGTATTTGGAATTCCTTGGCCTGGAAAGTTCTGAGATCGTCCAACAGGAATCAAAAGTCGTCCTATCTAAATTACCGCTTTATTTAAGAAAATTTTATAAAGAAGTCATTGAGATGGATTTTAATCGCGATTACGAATTTTATTTTGCAGTAACGGATAAGCATTATCGAGTTCTTAAATATAAACCAAACCCGCTTCAATTTGCTTTAATTATAGATGACATCACTGATGAAAAGAAAATTACAACTTTTCAAGAACTCGAACGTCATGCTATAAAAAACCAGAAGATTACAGATCAAAGTAAAACTGTTGTTTGGGAAGTGAACCAAGATGGCCTCTATACATACGTTTCCCCAGGTGTTAGCCAGATGTGGGGGTACACACAAACCGAATTGATCAATAAAGTGTACTTTTACATGCTTCACCCAGAAAAAAATCGAGAAGCATTTAAGCTTGAAGCAATGGGATTTTTTTCTAAAAAATCTCTTTTTCAAAACCTTGAAAACCAGATTCAAACAAAATCTGGGAAAATTATTTATGTCAGTACCAATGGAAGTCCAGTTATCGATGAATTTGGAATCTATACCGGATATCAAGGTAGCGATATTGACATTACAAAATTTAAAGAGGCTGAGGAGCGTATTTATCAACAGAATGAACTTGTCAGAGGTTTGTTCAATCATGTCAGTCAGGCAATTGTAATTTTTCAAAGGGTTGTGTTGAAAAATCAAAAACCAGACTACATCATTCGCGAGTATAATCGTGTTACTGAAATTTGGGAAAAGAGTAAAAAGGAAAATTTAATTGGCAAGAATTTATCAAGAATAACACCGGCTATGCGCCATATGGACATGTTTGAAGATCTTGAAAAAGTCTGGACAACTGAACTTCCTATTCATTCCACCAAAAAATTCACTGATAAGAATAATAAGACTGATTGGTATGAAATTCAAATATTTAAACTTCCAACTGGTGAAATTGTTTCTATTTATGATAATGTCACCAATCGAATAGGCAAGGAAGAAGCAATCATGTACGCAAATCTCCATGATTATCAAACAGATTTGCTAAATAGACGTGCGTTTGATGAAGAATTGAATCATATCAATCATGAATCCAGTCTGCCCTTATCTATTATTGTTGGTGATATTAATGGCTTAAAAGTCACTAATGACGCATTTGGACATGAAGTTGGTGATCAAATTATTATGATTGTATCTGATGTTTTGAAAAGAGTATTTGGCACACCGCATATCGTAGCACGTATCGGTGGAGATGATTTTTCAATTATCTGCCCAAATACATCCAATGAATCAGCAAAAATCTTAGTTAACCAAGCTAAAATGGAGATTGAATCAGTTTTGATCAATCACATTCCCATATCGATTTCCTTTGGTTTTTATACAAAATATGACTGTGTAGAATCTCTGAATATCTTTAAAATGGCTGAAGAAGATCTTTATACGAGAAAGTTGTTTGAAGTTACATCGCATCGAGCCAGCCTAGTGAAAAATATTTTATTGACATTAGGTGAAAAAAATCCACGTGAAGAAGCACACTCTAAAAGAGTTTCCTTGATTTGCAAACGTATAGGAAAAGGTCTCGGAATGGATTCGGATGAATTAGGTTTACTGAAAGCTATCAGCTATTTACACGATATTGGAAAAATTGGAATTGATGAAGCAATATTAAATAAACCGGGTAAGCTTGATGAAAGGGAATGGGAAATCATTAAGAAACATCCTGAAATCGGTTACCGAATATTATCAGCTACACCGGAATATTCACAAATTGCACTGGATATACTCTCACATCATGAGCGATTTGATGGAAAAGGCTATCCAAGAGGTTTGGTTGGTGAAGATATTCCAAGACGCGCGCGTATTATTTCGATTGCTGATTCCTACGATGCCATGGTTTCACTAAGGACATATCGACCACCATTCACACATCAGGAAGCAATCGATGAGATTAAAAGAAACTCGGGATTTCAGTTTGACCCAAGTATCGTAAATATATTCTTGGAAATTTTCGAAAATCAAATTCCTTTAGAGTAGAATAGGATTGAATGATTTGTATATAACACAGGATGAATAATGAAAAACCTCCCTAGAAATCGG
>DITO01000081.1 GCA_002422065.1 Erysipelotrichaceae bacterium UBA6182
ACATGACAATCATGATCGATTATTAGAACTTGCACGAGATATCTTATGATGATGTTTAAAGCCTTTCTAAGAAAACAATGGGGACTTATTGGAATGGTATCACTTATGGTGGTGATGCTTCTTTTAAGTACTCAAGTTTTAATGACTCACCAACTTAAACATCAGACTATGGTGGATAAAGTTATAAGTACCAACAGTCCTCAAATTATGATTCATGTTCATGATATGCGCTTTATTTACTCCCTTGAACAAGTTCTTGAGTTTTATAATAGTAGCGTTGATGTTGAAAATCGGGTTTATTCTGAATCTACTATGATCTTTAATACCCGTAAAAACAACTTTGATATCCTTTTTGAAGTATTAACACAAACTCATGTTAACTCACTACCTTTACTTGAGGGTAAACCCTTAAGTGAAATAGGTTCAGATGAAGCGGCTATTGTTCAAAGTTATGCGAACGAACTACGATCCAAAGGGATTGATCCTTTCTCGCACACTTTGGTTCTAAATACAATTGAGGGAGATAAATCCTTTAGAATTGTGTCGATTGTAGATTATCCTAACTATAATGACCCCTATATTCCAGATAATGGACTCAAAGGTATTCCCCTCTTTGATTTTCCATATCCTTCTACTGCATTGATTTTAGAAGATCAGTTATTAGGGGTTCAGACTGTTGAAACAACTTCTGAATTCTTTGGTCAAGTCACAACAAGTATCAATTATGCTACAGGAGTTTCTAAAGCTTATCATTTAAGATTTGAAGATTATTCACTTGAAAAAGAAAAATTGGTTATGGATCATCTTTATCGCTCAATGGGAGCGTATACGGATGGGATAACGTTCTATCCAATCTATGAGTATGCTGATTACCTTTCTACTAATGAACAACTTTATAGTATGATAGCACGTTATGGTTTATGGTTATTGTCACTCCTAAGTGCTTTAGGTTTACTTGTCTTACTTCGTCAACAGTTTTTACAGAATATAAAGACCTTAGGACTTCTTATCACATTAGGTCATTCGTATGTGAGAGTATCCCTTATCTTAGTATCACGATTTGTAATGGCGTTAGTCATAGGTTTAGGGGTGTGGGTATCCCTGAATGCATCATTCTATCCATTTATTCAAGCAAATCGAGAACTTGCAAAGATCATTGATCAAACATCACCTATCTTATGGATTAGTGGTTTAAGTGTAGCAATAGCTTTCTTGGTGTGGGTATCCATTAGTGGCTATCTCAGTGTTCGATCCCTTCGTTATGCTCATAGTTCGTTAAGAAACCAAAGAAAGAATACGATTAAAGCTTTTCCTATTAAGAAGTATTGGAAAGTTAATGTAGCAATTAAAGGTATGTTGTCACGACTTAGTTTCACCAGTATTATGATTGTCTTATTAGGGATTATCATGGCAAGTGCAACATCATTCCTTCTCATTTCCCACCAAGTCTCAAATATCTATAATGAAAAAACATTAGGTGTAAAGTTTGACTACATTGTGTTGGATGCTCCATTTAGTCACTATGAAACTACAGGAACTATCGCAGAGTCACAAGTGTGGATTCAAAAACTATCTAACTATCTATTTGTCGATGCAAGTTATAAAAATAACTACTTTAATTACTATAAATCATCTGTTTTATTCTTTATGGCGAATATGGAAGGTTATGTTGAACCTATTGAAGGAACTTTACCGGAAGACTTAAGAGATAGCTTTCGAGAATGGAAATACAATATTCGTGAAACAATGGCTTCTCGTAAACAAATGGAGAAAACCAACAGTTTTGTATATTCAGTAGAAATGGTTCAGAAAGAAAAATCTGCAGAGCGAGGATACTTATTTATTTCAACACTCAGTGCATCTCAAATGAATAGAGAACAAGCTGCTCAAATTAAGGGAACAATGAATACCCTCATTGATCAAGGATGGATTGCTTATGTCTATCGCGATCAACTGATGGTTGAGGTTGCAGTTCCCTATTTAGAAATGTATTTATTCAATATGGTTGAGGGTGTTACACAGCAAGAAGCAGAAGCCCTCATGGATGAGCAAGGCATACAATACATGGCATTTGATGAAGTAACATCAATTCTTAATGATGTGAACAAGGTCACACAAGCTCAAACATTAGCGTTCATTCTTACTGCAGTAAGTCTTCTTGTAGGTCTTCTTCTCATTGTGACTACAGTTTACTTTAGTACAATGAAGCTAGAACAAGTTTCAAATCAGAAACTGTTAACACAACTAGGATTATCTTCAAAAACATTAAATCAAATGCATATAGCTCAACTTGGATTTGTATGGATAAGTGGATTAGTTATCGCAAGCTTGAGCTTACCTATAGTTTATAGAAGAATGCTTGATGAGATGTTGCAAGCATATGGCTTATATACCACAACACCAATTCATCCACTCGCAATTTGTAGTATTGGAATACTTACTATCCTATTTACATTTGGTATCATTCTCTTCTATGCATACAATGGAAGAAAAAAACAGATTACTAAATAATAAAAGAGACACTAGCTCATCAACTTTGATTAGTTAGTGTTTTTTCTTAGGAAAGAAACAACTAGTTCCAAAAGTATGGACAGTGCTATAACTTAAACAATGTTTAGATAAATTACTCCAAATCTGATTAATATAGTGATATACTAATTGTATACAGTATACAATATACATAGTTAAAGGAAAAAGCTATGCAAAAGATACAACAGATACCAGCACGAATTAAGATTGCACATGAAATTAAAGCTGCTATCTTAAGTGGACAACTGGCTCCTTCTAGTGAGCTTGTTCAAGAGAATATAGCATCTTTATTAGGCGTATCTCGTACACCAGTACGTGAAGCTTTTCAACTTCTTGAAAAAGATGGTTTCATTGACTTAGTGAATAGTAAAAAAGCGATAGTAAAAAAGTTTGATACAACAGATGTTTCTGAGCATTATGAATTACGTGCTTTACTTGAAAGTCAGGTTGCACAAAAAGCAGCTCTTAATCACATTAATACCAGCACGTTAAATGAACTTATTAAAGAAATGGATGATCTTGCGGGAACACCCGGCTTTATTGAAAAGAATCAAACTTTTCACCAAGTTATTTGGGATGCATCCCAAAGCCCAAAACATGTTGAACTCATTAATCATTTGTGGAATAGAATACCTGCAGAACTAGTAAGTAGTTCTAAAGAAGACCACCTACAAGCCAATCGTGAACATAAAGCCATCGTATTGGCTTTAGATAGTCGTGATGGTAAACGTGCTAATCAAATGATGAGAGAACACATCTTAAGAACAAAACAAGACTACCTAAAACGATTGGGCCAAACCAAGCCGTTTTAGGTTTTTTTAAACAATGAAAATCACATATATAACCCATAAAATGACAGAAACACAAACAAAGTTTCTGCAACTCAAAGAGGAACTCTCTTCATATAAGAAAGTCCTATATGAGGAATATAGACTTCCACTATTAAGCATACAAGCTAACTATCCCGGTGATAACAAACTAAATGGCTGGACAGGGTATACAGTCTTACTATTTGAAAAAGAAATTGAAAAACATTTCACCATTCTAAAGAAACACGTTATCTTTAATGAATTAGGACCTATTGTTGTCATGGTTATCAAAGAAGATCCTCATGTTCTTAAACAATACTGTATCCAACTTGAAAATGATCATCTTCTAGGACGCTGTGTTGATATTGATGTGTTTGTTGAAGATAGACCAATCTCTAGAATGGATTACAAG